>NZ_JAQMSE010000017.1:0-17483 GCF_028330045.1 Aphanizomenon sp. CS-733/32 | reverse complement strand
GTTTCACTTTATCACACCATTTCGCTTTTAATGCTATTTATTCTCATTAAGCATCTTAATTTTTGAATTGACTTTAGTTATTATGTACTACTTTAAGGGCTTTTTTGATCTGTGACAGTTTGGGGTGCGGAATGTGGGATTAAACGGGGATTAAAACAGCAATTCTCATTTTCAAATAAACAGAGTGTATTAACCTTACCAAATCTGAAAAACCAGATTATTAACTATGATATTCTAAAGACTATTGACTAAAATTCGTCAGTAATTACTTTCTTGATAATATTTACAGTTTGATACTTGTAGTATGTCTAACCAACGTCTAATTAAAAGTATATACACAGATGGTGCTTGCACCGGCAATCCTGGCCCGGGTGGTTGGGGTACAGTCGTCTATTTTAATGATGGTTCAGTTCACGAAATGGGCGATTCATCCCAGCACACTACTAATAATAAAATGGAAATGCAGGCAGCGATCGCCGCCTTGGAATTTTTCCAATCATCTCGACAAACTGAACCTATTACCCTGTACACAGATAGTAAATATGTCATTGATTGTGTGACAAAATGGGTAAAGGGCTGGAAAAAGAACGGCTGGAAAAAGTCGGATGGAAATCCCGTCCAAAACCAAGACCTCCTAGAAATTCTTGATCAACTCAATAGCCAAAGGGTACAATGGCAGCACGTCCGAGGACATTCAGGTAATATTGGCAATGAACGCTGTGATCTAATTGCCCGTTCCTTCGCCAATCACAAAGTCCCCCACCTAAAACAGTTATTACCCGACTTTCTTCACGAAACTTTACCTAAAATTGGCGAAATAAGCGTAGTAAAAGTACCTAATGATCCGATAAACTCTACAATAACTAATAAAAATACACTAGAAAGCAGTCTGTCTGCATCAGATACCAGCACTATGGAACTATCTACAACACCAACTGCGACTACAACCAACGAACAACCCACTGAAATCAGGGTTTTGCAACTTCGCAATTTGGTGGAAACCTTGCGGATTGCAGACGAAATTGCCGAAAAAGGCTACCTAATTACCAGTTCAGAATTAGCAGACTTAATGGGTGTTCACTCTAGCGCCGTTACCAGTCGGGGAGATGAATGGCGTTGGCGAAATTGGATAGTTTCACGGGTAAGACGTGAAGGTAATCAAATTCTCTGGGAACTGGAACGTGGGGATAAAGTAGAAACAGAAATAGATTAAAATAATTCGTGATTTGTAATTAAGTTTTGTAACTGAGATCTAGAGATTTTTATATCATTGAGTTGCCATTTTCTCCAACCTAGAAAAGTAGAAATGCAGGGACTTTTCCCTGCTATACGGACCTAAAATGGCCGCCATGAAACCATAACAATCTGATCAGGAAATATCAACAGTAACGGCAAGAATTTCGCCAACAGCAACGGGAATGCTGCACACCTGTGATTAAGTTCCTAACATTTGTAAATTGTGTAAGGTGGCATAAAATCCTTGTTGTTGTAACAATTCTTCATGACTTCCCTGTTCAATTAATTCTCCCCGTTTCAAGACAAAAATTCTGTCCACATTCCGAATTGTCGAGAGACGGTGAGCAATAATAATTGAAGTTCGTTGTACTAACAACTGATTTAAAGCTTCTTGAACTAAAGCCTCCGTTCCCACATCTAAACTCGCTGTGGCTTCATCTAAAACCAAAATTTGCGGATTACGAATAGCCGCCCTCGCAAAGGCTAAAAGTTGTTTTTGTCCACTGGAAAGATTAGTTGCTCGTTCTCGTAACTGAGTATCATAACCTTGAGGTAATTGGTTAATAAACGTCGCCACATTTGTTTTTTCTGCTGCTTGTTGAATTTCTGCAAAACTGTAATTGTCACCCAAAGTAATATTACTTTTGACATCACCAGCAAACAAAAAAGCCTCTTGCAAAATCACCGTCATATAACGTCTTAGTTCAACTTGGGGAATCTCGCGGATATCCACACCATCAATCAAAATCCGTCCTAGAGTTGGTTCATAAAGACGACATAACAGCCGAATAATCGAACTTTTACCGGCACCGGTTGGACCAACTAAAGCCACCTTTTCCCCTGGGTGAATAGTAAAGTCTAAATTCTTAATCACGTAATCATCATCTTTATAAGCAAAGGAAACATTTTCAAACTTAATTTCTCCCAAAGCCGGAACGGGTGTAAAATCTTGAGATTCTAACTTAGAAGCTATCTCATTAATATAGCCAAATTCAAAATCTACATTTAAACTTTGAGGCTGAGAGTAATCTTTAATTTCGATAGGTTCATCTAAAATATCAACCACCCGTTCAATAGCCGTAAAACCAGATTGAATCACCGTAAACTTTTCCGCAAAATTCCGCAATGGTTCAAAAAATTGTTGGGCATATAAAATAAATGCTGATAAAATCCCAAAAGAGATTTGTTGATTTAATAATAACCAACTACCTAACCATAGTACACCGGAAATGGCAATTAAACCAACCCATTCTAAGGTTGCAGAAACTGCGGAATCATACCAAATGCTAATATCTACTTCCTTAATATAACGTTGGTTATTAGCTCGAAATAACTCGACATTAAATTTTTCGCGGCGAAATAATTGGACTATATTGATACCGACAATATTTTCCTGAAGTTGAGAATTGAGTGTAGAAAGTTCTTCTCTGGTTTTATAATTAGCCATGCGATACCGCTGTTGAAAATAAATCATCAACCAAGTTACTGGCAAGAGAATGAATATTAACAAAGAAGCAAGTTGCCATTGAATTGAAAACATCAATCCCACAATTACTACCATAGATAGTAAATCAGAGACAATGCCTACAGCCCCAGTGGAAAAAACATCTCCTAAATTTTCGACATCACTGGTTAGTCTCGTAATCAATTTACCTACAGGTGTCTGATCAAAAAACCGAACTGCTAAAGATGTTACATGAGTAAATAAATCCTCACGAATATCTGCTGTGATTTTCTGTCCTAGTTTTTGCACTAAATAACCTTGTCCACCTGTTAATAATAAACGAACAGCAGTTGCTATCAGTAATAAACCAATGAGGATATTTAAACCTTGCCACAGGGGGATATTTTGAAGAAATTGATATGTGCTAGGTTCTTTACGAATTAAAGAAATTGCCTGTCCTACTAATAGGGGTTTGATAGCACTAGCAGCAGCAATCGGAACAAGCATGAACATGGATACTGCTAATAGTTTGCCATGACGACGACCATAGGGAACTAAGCGTAAAAATAACCGCCAGTCATTTTCTCGACGACGGTATTCGGGATTGGATTGACTTGGAGATGGAGAGATGCCCATAAATAACAATTTAGGAGGAAAATAATGTGAAATTCTACCCTGGGAGACTAATTTTTTTCAAAATTTAAACCATTGATTTCTTGACATTTTGCCTGTGCTGCTTGATAAGCTGTCAAATATTCTAGACCACCCAACATGACATCACCATAATAATCATAGGGGGCTTCGCCATAAATAGGTAAAGGATCATCCTCTGGATAATCTTCTTTGGATTCTTCAATAAGAGCTTTGAGCTTTTTGGCACTCAGGCTTTGGGCGGGAAAATAATACAGTTCTTGGGGATTTTTTTGTAAATGGGGAAGTGTCGGATCTATGATTACGTCATTAACTTCAATCCAACCATGTTCCACCGGTTTATAGGGCTGGCCTGCAAATACTAAAAAGCCTTGTATATACTTTGCCCCTTCGGTGATTGAAACTGCTTTATAAGCATTATCAAAAGGTTTTTTAGCTTTACTTTTGATGGTTTTAGCAATTTCATTAGATAGGGTTTCATCTAGTAATTTGTTCATGGGGTAAATTCTCCTTTAATTATTTTATCAATTATTAATATACACTGTACTAGTACAACACGGCGTAAATAAATCAACCATTATCAATCGCCAAAAAGCTTGCTCAGTATTAGTTTTGACTTTTGACTTTTGACTTTTGACTTCCGCCCTGCGGTACTAGGCAATTTCCAACCACCTGGACTATGTAGCAATCGCTAAATTAGTGATCAAGAACAAGATCCCCGACCTCTCTAAGAAGTCGGGGATCTGACTGTGGCAATATTCACAACTCACACAGGATTCCTTATTGTTGATATCTCAAAATTATTCCCCTTTCCCCTATAAGCGATCGCTGTATTATGTCTATAAAGACCCTGCTAGTGCCGGATTGCAAGCATTTTTAGGTTATGCTACTTCACCTCAAGGACAACAGGCTTTAACATTAGGCAACTTATCTAGGAAAAATCAGCAGTTAGATTTGGGAGTTAGAAGTTAAAATAAGTTCTGACTCCTGACTCCTAATTCCTTCCTCAATTATATTAGAACTCGTGAACCCTTAATTAGTTTGGCACTGTATCACGCCTTTAAGTGGTCGGTGGTCAGTCCCGTATGACACGCATACTTTCGCGGTAATTAATGAAATGCACGATTTGGGTAGGTAAAATTTATTATAGGGTAGGCAAGATGTCTACCCCACAAGAGTTTTCAGCATAAAATTAATGGTATACCCAATTCTAATTCCTCCAAAAGTGTCTTTTGACTAAATACATCTTCTGGTGTTCCTTCTAGCATCAATTGTCCTTTATCCATGACAAAAACCCAATCTGCCCAACGATATACTAAATCCAAATCGTGAGTTGCTATTAATAGAGTATTGCCATTTTGATGAATTTCTTTGAGTGTTTTCATCAAATTTCGAGTATGTTTAATATCTAAGTATGACGTTGGTTCATCTAACACTAATAGTTCCGGGTGTAATACCATAACATCAGCAATGGAAACTCGCTTTTTCTGTCCCAAACTTAAATGATGTACTGGTGTTTCTGCTAAATTGGTTAATCCAAATTCAATTAATGCTTGTTCTACTCGCTGTTTAATTTCTGTTTCTGGTAAACCCAAATTACACAAACCATAAGATATATCTTCTTCAACCGTAGAAGCTACTAATTGTTGTTCAGGATCTTGAAATACTAAACCGACTTTTTGGCGAATCTTACTGAGATAATGACGATTATAAATTAACGGTTTACCACACCAACTAACAATACCAGAATTGGGTTTATATAGTCCATTAGCTAATAAGAAAAGTGTGGTTTTACCACAACCATTTTGACCAATTAAGGCACATTTCTTTCCAGAGGGAATTTTCATGGTTAAACCATTTAAAGCTGGTGGCTGTAGCCTTTCTGAACCTGGATAGGTGTAATATACTTGCTCAAATTCGAGTAAATATTCCTGCATTTCGGCAAATTTCTAATCCTATTAATACGACACAGCCACAAATTGCTTCAACGGTATATCGTGGAGATGAATGATAACGTCGGGGATGCCAAAATCGTAATTCACCAGCAAAACCTCGTGCTTGTAATCCGAGAGAAAACTGACTATATTGTTGTAAGGTTCGCTGTAATAATTGTCCGATTAATAATGCTAAACTCTTCATGCTAGTATGCCAAGTGCTATAACCACCACGAGAATTTTGTGCTGTTAATAATTCATTGGCTGTTTTGAGCAAAATGAAAATCAACCGATACATTAGTAATAATAAATCGGTTAAAAGGGCTGGAAATTTCAACCAACGTAAAGTTTGTAATATTTCTGTGAAAGGTACAGTTAACACGAGAAAATATAAACAAGATGTAGAAGCTAATGCTCTAGTTAAAATTCCCCATGCTTGAATGCTGCCACTACGGCTAATATAAATATAGAACTGTCCAAAAGTCAGTCCATACCATGAATCTAATTGGACGATTGGCAAATTAGCGATCGCAACTCCATTTACCATTAATGCTGGTAAACTTGTCAAACAGAAAACTATGGTAAACATCAACAATCGCCAATAAACACCAGCCGGAATTCTTGCATAGATTACTATCCAGACAGTCATCCAAAGTGCTATTAAAATTTGTACTAAGGCATGACTACAAAGAGAAATAATCAGAGTCGTAGATGCAAAAATTAGTTTATGTTCTGGTGGTAATTTTCGTAGTTGATTGGTGTAAGCTAAAGTATCTAATTGTAGACTCATTCTTCACGTTTTGGTTGCTGAGAACGTCCTTTATATACACCAATTGCATAACCAACTACTCCCGCACCTAAAGCTGCTTGTGATGCAAATAATAAGCTTTCAATTTCACTACTAGCTGGTTCAAAAAATGATTTAAACCAGGGTTTATATCCAGGTTGTATTTCTGTAATGGCTTTTTCAGCTTCACCATCTGCACCACTAAATTCTGCCCCACGCACAAATATTAAAGGTGCAATTGCTAATGCTAAAATAGCTAATATTAAAAACCAGTTATTTAAGCTTTTATTAGATTGATTCATGACTTTGATTTCTCCCCTTGATCAATTGCAAAAGTTCCAATTCTTGAGGATTATAAGATTGTAGCCAGTTCCACACCAACACAGTTAGTAATCCTTCACTAATTGCTAAGGGTACTTGAGTAATAGCAAAAATTCCCGCGAACTTAATCAATGAAGCGATCAATCCACCCACAGGTGCAGGAAAAGCCAAAGCAAGTTGGATAGCTGTAATCATATAAGTAAGTAAATCTGCCAATGCGGTGGCTAAAAATATGGCGATTCTTTGTTTACCACTCAGTCCCATTGTGAGATTATAGATCCAGTAGGCGGCAAATGGGCCAGCGATCGCCATTGAAAAAGCATTTGCACCCAAAGTAGTTAAACCGCCATGTGCCAGTAACAAAGCTTGAAATAACAATACCAAACTACCCAAAACTGTCATCGTCATGGGTCCAAACAGCACCGCACCTAACCCTGTTCCTGTGGGGTGAGAACAGCTACCTGTGACAGAAGGAATTTTTAACGCTGACAGTACAAAAGTAAAAGCACCAGCCAAACCTAACAAAAGTTTCAATTCCGGGTTAGCATTGGTAATGCGAGTCAAACTCCGCAATCCTAAAACAAAAAATGGTAATGCGACAACCCACCAAAAAATAGCCCACTGCACCGGTAAAAACCCTTCCATAATGTGCATTGCGTAGGCGGGTTTGGGGAAACCAACTACTAAGTAAAAACTAATAACAGCCATGAGGATTAGACTGACTAACCCCGGTTTTTTTCTAGATATCATCTGTACCTCGCAGATTTTATAAACGTCTTTCTTTCGGCGGGCATCCTGACTGACCATATTATGGCTCACAGTTGCGGGACAGTGCCGGATTCGCACCAGACTTTCCCCCTTACGTCCAATGGCTGCACCCCATCAGAACCGATTGGATAACTATAGCACTGTTAGTAATACAACCTACATTATTGGGGTGCGATCGCTGCGTGATTTTGATTTTTACAGCAATTTTCGGCATTGCATAATGATGGTAAGTGGCTGGTTGCAATTAAATATAAGATGTGGGATGGCCATCTTGCCCGTCAGCTGGCTAGAAGCCTGTTCCACTATCTAACAATTAAGCCTACTTAATTGGGAACTGAATATTCCTCACGCATTAGGTTACATCTTAGAAATCAAACCCACTCTTTCTGAACTAGTGAAAGGTTTAAAAGAATGGCAACCACAGTATAGACCTCATCGCATTTTTACTGAACTTGATTATACGGTATACCGTACTAAATTTCGTTCGGCTTACCGTATTTTTTTGTCATGTCAAGCCCTTGCAAAAAATATTTACAAAATGTTATATTTATTTACGTAAAAAAACAAAAAAGAAAAAAACATGACAGTTAAAGGCTTTACCACCAACGAACTCGGTCAACTTAACAGCTTTGCGATTGAACCAAAAGTATATGTAGACCAAACCCCAAGAACGGGTTTCACAGAATACGCAGAAAAGCTCAACGGACGTTTAGCCATGATTGGCTTTGTCTCACTCATAGCTGTAGAAGCGATTACTGGAAATGGCTTGATTGCATGGTTAACAAACCTGTAAATCAGTTTTTGAATCAACAAATAAAACATTAATTAAATTAAGAAAATATTAAATAATCTCATATGGAGTCTTAGTTTTTTAAACTAAGGCTTATTTTGATTTAAATATGTAGCGATTTCTCCAAACCCACAAAATCGAAAATCAAGTTTGACAATTTGTCTTTCGAATTAGTGATTTATTTAACTGAAAATTGAATACAGTAGAGATACGGCTACTTTCAGACATTCCTAGCCGGAGTCTGGAAGAGGTTACAGCCGCCGGTTTACTAGGGTGGCGCTGGCTTGGTCAACTGGCATCAGTATGACTTCGTTAATATTAACGTGACTGGCTCTAGTGGCGCAGAAAAAGATCACATCGGCTACATCATCAGGAGTTAGAGGTTTAACGCCTGCATACACCTTTTTAGCCCGTTCTGTATCACCATGAAAACGGACTTGACTAAATTCTGTTTCTACCATACCAGGATCTACAGATGTCACTCGCACGGGAGTTCCTAAAAGGTCTTGTTTTAAGCCTTCAGAAATGGCTTTAACGGCGGCTTTTGTTCCACAATAAACATTACCCCCAGGATAGGTTTGATGTCCGGCAATAGAACCGATATTGATGACATGACCATGATTCCGTTCTACCATTCCTGGGACAATATAACGGGTGAGGTAAAGCAAGCCTTTGATATTCGTATCTATCATTTCTTCCCAGTCTTGAAAGTCGCCTGCTTGCAATTTGCTTAAACCGCGACTTAAACCGGCATTGTTAATGAGAATATCAATATTTTTCCAAGATGAGGGTAAGTTAGCAATGGCTGATTCTACCGCCAAGCGATCGCACACATCAAGTTGTAATAAATGGATTTTCTCGGATGGAATATCTAACGAATCAGCTAATTGCTGTAACCGTTCCCACCTTCGTGCGGCTAAAATCAGCTTTGCACCAGCATGAGCAAAAATTCTGGCACAAGCAGCACCAATACCACTACTTGCACCAGTAATGAAAACAATTTGATTTTGCATGGGTTTGTAATTAATTGGTAATTGGTAATTGAGTATTTTTTTACTCCCTATTCCCTATTCCCTATTCCCTATTCCCTGTTCCCTGTTCCCTGTTCCCTATTCCCTACTTCTTAACCACCTGCAACCGTTGAGTAATAATAGTCATATCTTCACCTCGGCGAATTACAGCGGAAACCCATTGAGGTCCGGGAGTAGAAGGTGCGCGTCCTATTTTGAAGAGTCCACCAGAATTGAGAAATTCTAAATTTGCAATTGTCGGGTTGAGAAGTTTATTTGCCTGAATGGGTTCTTCTATGGCTGTTCCCAAGAGGAAATCTTCACCTAATGGTTCTTGGACAATGGCATCAAAACTATATTTTTCTCCAACTTTTACCTGTTGTGGTAATTTAATTTCTACTTGGGGTGGTTTACTACCAGCGGTTAATTGAGTCCGTTCTGATAGAATATCCTGATGAATGATTTTTGCACCTGTGACTTTTTGCCGCGATTTAATTGTAGATTGCAGAGTTAAATTATTATTACCTGATGCTGGTAAACCGCTAATTGTGGTGACAGTATCTGCAATAATTGTATTGCCTGCCGATTTCCAAGATTCTAGCTTGGTTGTGTAACGTAATTTGGGATATCGTTTCCAAAGTCCTGTTAAGGCTTGTTCCATTGCTTTCCGGTTTAAGCCGTCACTATGGGTAAATGTAGGACTATAAAATTCCATGACACCGTTCACATTCCCTTGATTAGCAGCATTATCAATTTGTGTTAATAGGTTAGTGAGTGTAGTGGGGGCATTTGCGGGTTGACCGGCTTGCGCCAATTGCCAAGTGCTGGATAAACCAATTGCTAGTACACTGGAAATTAGAGAAATACTAAGGCTTAATGTTTTGTTACGTTTCATTAATAAGGGGATAATTTTAGTCATAAGGAAGATTTTACTGATTTGATGATACAAGATAAGGAATTTGTTTTATCTTAATGAAACTGGGAGATAAATGGTATAGTCGGGAATGGTAAATCCATCAATTAAATTACTTATAGCAGCTAGTGGGACAGGTGGACACTTGTTTCCGGCGATCGCATTGGCACAAAAACTGCCAGAATACAATATTGAATGGCTGGGTGTGCCAAATCGGCTAGAAACTCAGTTAGTTCCCAAGATATATCCTTTAAATACGGTTGCTGTTGAAGGGTTTCAGCAAGGTTTGAGTCTTGGTTCTGTCCGCACTTTGTGGAAACTAATCAGTTCGATTCTTCAAGTTAGACGGATTTTACAACAAGGAAAGTTTCAAGGAGTTTTCACCACAGGGGGTTATATTGCAGGTCCTGCGGTGATTGCAGCGCGTTCTTTGGGTTTACCTGTGGTTTTTCATGAATCCAATGCATTACCGGGGAAAGTTACCCGCTTTTTTGGTCCTTGGTGTAAGGCAGTGGCTATAGGATTTGACGTAACTACTCAATATTTACCTGGGACAAAAACTGTTTGTGTGGGTACCCCCGTGCGATCTCAATTTTTAGATGAGCCTGTTAATAACACTTTAGATTTACCTATTCCTGATGGTGTACCTCTGATTGTGGTCTTTGGTGGTAGTCAGGGGGCTGTAGCTGTAAATAAATTAGTCCGACAGTCGGCGGAAGCTTTGTTTCAAGCCGGTGCTTATATTGTCCATTTAACGGGGGATAATGACCCTGATATTCATAGTCTTCAACATCCCCAATATATCGCCCTGGCTTTTTATGATCATATGGCGGCTTTGTTGCGAAGAGCTAATTTAGCTATTAGTCGTTCTGGCGCAGGTAGCTTGACAGAATTGGCAGTTTGTGGTACTCCAGCGATTTTGATTCCCTATCCCTTTGCGGCGGAAGACCATCAATCTTATAATGCGGCAGTATTTACTCAAGCTGGTGCGGCTTTGTCCTTTAAACAATCGGATTTAACTCCAGAAATATTTACAACTCAGGTGTTGAATTTGTTGCAGTCGCCGACGGAATTAGGGAAAATGGCAGAGAAAGCTGCATCGATCGCTGTTCCTGATAGTGCAGATAAATTGGCGACTTTGGTGAGAGAGGCGATCGAAAATTAATTCCCATTAACTCAAAATAGTCATGGCTAAATTGTGAGCATTTGGTGATATGGCGCGGTAGGATAGATAATATCTCTCAGATTTGCAACAATCGTTTACAAGTATAGCAGGTGACAGGTGACAGGTGACAGTGCTAAAGGTCTCTTAGTGTCTAAGTTTTAGCATTGGTAGATGTCCTAACCGCTTTGTCCGTTGCTATATTACAAAGATACAGGAGGAGTCAGGAGTAAAACTGGTTTGCTGTCTGGCTTTGAATTTAGATTCTGTACCTCATTAATCTGTAAGTAACAACTCTAAAAGATTTACCAGCCGTCACTACGGTGGACTAATGGCTATATTTACATTGAACTAGGAAAATTGCGAACTTTTGTAGCGATAGTTTGACTTTTATGCTGAGAGAAGAGGACAAAGGGCATTTTCTCACCATGATCAAAGCCTGTTGTCATCAGTTGCTGATCTTCTCAATGTGACTAAGCTGAAATGGAAAATAATCACAACAGTTTGACGAAGCTAAATAAGGAGAATCGGGGTTTGGGAATGGAACGGTGGAAACAAGACTTAAAAAATGACCTGATTGCTGGTTTGCTGGTGATAATTCCCCTCGCAACTACAATCTGGTTAACAATTACCATAGCTACCTGGGTAATTAACTTTCTCACCCAAGTTCCTAAACAACTGAATCCCTTTGATGGCTTAAATCCAATTCTAGTAAATATACTGAATTTCTTGGTAGGATTAGCCGTACCATTATTAAGTATTCTGGCTATCGGTTTAATGGCTAGGAATATTGCTGGTCGGTGGTTATTGGATTTTGGTGAACGGTTATTACAGGCGATTCCTCTGGCGGGACAGGTATATAAAACTCTCAAGCAACTATTAGAAACTCTCCTAAAGGATTCTAATGGTAAATTTCGCCGAGTAGTTTTAGTAGAATACCCTCGTCCGGGCATTTGGGCGATCGCATTTGTCACCGGCGCAATTAGCAATGAAATCCAAAATCAAATATCCCGTCCTGTCCTCAGTCTATTTATTCCCACTACCCCCAATCCGACTACAGGATGGTATGCAGTAGTACCAGAAGAGGATGTACTTAATCTTTCTATATCCGTCGAAGATGCTTTTAAGATAGTTGTGTCAGGTGGTATAGTCGCCCCTAATATTCAAACATCCGAGCTTTCTGCACTGTCAGCAGGATCATCTTTAGAAATACAACAGCGGGAAATTCCCGAAATAGAAACTAAACTCGATACCAATCTAGCAAAGTGAACAAAAAATAGATAAGCTAATTGTTCATCTGTGCTAGAACTCATATATTTTTCATCATCCCAACTGTATGCAGCATCGTAAACCCCAACAAATAGCCCGTGAATTGGCTCTGTTAAGCCTTAGCCAATTACCAATTAACCCCAAGAAACTGGAAACCCTATCAGACGAGCAATTAGTCTCTAAGCTAGTTTTAGGGGCAGTCCGTACCCTCACATTAGAGGTACAGGATACATTGAATAATGCCGCAGGCGAACTACAACGAAGTAATGATCGTCTATTAACTAGCGAAACGAGAGCCGCTGACTTAAATACAGCCAGAACTATGTTGAAAGAGGCGATTTCCTATACCCAAATAGCTATCAATCAATTAGGTACATCCGTTGATTTTCCTGAATTAATTCAGTTAGCTAATCAAGATAAGGAAGTTCGTAATTACGCCAAAGCACTTATTATTACTGTTAGTGAAAATCATCAAGCTATCGAAGAATCTATTTCTCATGCTTTAGTAGATTGGCAAGTTACCCGTCTCGCCCAAATTGATAGGGATATCTTGCAAATAGCTACCGCAGAAATAAAGTTTATGAAAGTTCCCAATAGTATTGCCATCAACGAAGCTGTAGAATTAGCTAAACGCTACAGTGGAGAAGACGGACACCGTTTTATTAATGGTGTTCTCCGCCGAGTTAGCGAACAAAAACAACCTGTTTAAATTGGTTAGTTGTCATTACCCATTACCCATTACCCATTACCCATTACCCATTACCCATTCCCTAAACTACAATGGCTTTCAATTGGTTTCGTCGTCCGCATAATGAATCTGCTGATACTCCTGAAACTCCAAATCAGGAGGAAACAGCCGCAGTAGAAGCAACTGAAACAGCAACAACCGGACCAGATACGGCGGATTTGTTGGCTTTTGCTAAAGCTGCTTATAAAAATATTCAAGAAAAACAACAAATAGAAACAGAATCATCTGTAGCTGTTGAAGAAAATCCTGTTACTGAAGAAATAGGAGAAACTGAAGCAGTAGAAGAAACTGCACCGATAGAAGTAGATGAAAATATAGTAGAAATTCCTGAAAATGTTGTCAGTGAACTAGAAACAGCTAATTTATCTTTTTTAGAACGGGCGGCGGCGGAAAGAGAGGCTAAACAAGAGAAATTAATTGCTAGTGCGATAGAAACAGAGATTCCAGAAACACCGATAACTCCAACAGCCACAGAAGTCGAGATTCCAGAACTGGTATTTGATGATGGGTTTAAGTGGTCAGCCAAGGTTTTAGCCGCCCAAGGGAGAAAAGCTGAAGATATTTCTCTAGAAGAAATTACTTGGTTGAAAAAACTCCGCCAAGGTTTAGATAAAACCCGTCGGAATATTCTAAATCAATTAAAAGCAATTGTTGGTCAAGGACCTCTAAATCAAGCCGCTGTAAATGAAATTGAATCATTACTTCTCCAGGCAGATGTGGGTGTAGAGGCAACAGATTATATTATTGCAGCCCTCCAGAAAAAAATCCTGGCAGAAGTTACTCCACCGGAACAAGCGATCGCTTATCTGAAAGAAATTCTCAGAGGTATGCTAGATGCACCCTTGCAAAACCCAGACAAACCCAGCTTTGCACCGGAAAAAGATCAACTCACAATTTGGTTAATTACCGGAGTCAATGGCGCAGGAAAAACTACAACCATCGGTAAGATTTCTCACCTAGCCCAAAAATCCGGTTATAAATGCCTAATTGGGGCAGCAGATACATTCCGGGCGGCGGCTGTGGAACAAGTCAAAGTTTGGGGAAATAGAAGCGGTGTCGAAGTTATCGCCAATCCTGGGAAAAACACAGATCCAGCAGCAGTGGTATTTGATGCGATCGCCGCTGCCCAATCAAGAGAAACTGAACTATTATTAATAGATACCGCTGGGAGACTGCAAAATAAGAAAAACCTCATGGACGAACTGGGCAAAATTCGCAAAATCATCGGTAAAAAAGCCCCTAATGCCCGCGTTGAATCCCTGTTAGTTCTCGATTCCACCTTGGGACAAAATGGACTGCGACAAGCTGAAGTATTTTCCCAAGCAGCCCAACTCAGTGGCGTTGTTTTAACCAAATTAGACGGAACAGGTAAAGGAGGTGTAGCGATCGCTGTCGTCCAGCAACTAGGCTTACCTATCCGATTTATTGGTGCTGGTGAAGGAATTGAAGATCTGCGTCCATTTTCTAGTTACGAATTTGTAGAAGCACTACTAAGCGGTTGATACCGCCATCAAAAAAGCGGCTATAAATTGCGGCTACACAGACAAAACCCACTTTCGTGGGTTAAGAAGCCTTAATTTTTCATTAGTCCAGATATCCCTTACGGGACTACAGGTTCCATCATGATACCCTGGGACATACTCTACACTCCCTTATGCCTTGGATCACGCTTGCGCGAACAGGTGAGTGTGAGCTTCTTGGGGACTCTTCCATGAAAAAGTCATATCTTTGAAGAATCTCAGCAGCTTCAGTCCTGAGAGTCTCAAATCTTCTGATAATCTAGGAAGATTTAAACCATAGCTGCTAATTTTCTAGCAATGCAGTCAGACATATAAGTTTTTCAAATATCTCTTTTTTAAAAAAATCACATTTCTATGTTTGTTGAGAATATACTCGGTTGATTCTCAAGATTATTGAGAATGTAATCAATAAGCTAACGATTTTACTAGGGTATTGACATCTGGAAATTTTATGCTACTGTCAAGATATATAATTTGGGAGTTTTTGTGTCTAAAAATTAGCATTGCGGAAGGAACTTTATGTTTATTCAGCAAACCCTATTTAGGGGTTACTGAAAAAGTCTTTTCCTGAGGGCTAGGAGTCAGGAGTCAGGAGAAAGAAAGAAGAAAGAAGAAAGAAGAAAGAAGAAAGAAGAAAGAAGAAAGAAGAAAGAAGAAAGAAGAAAGAAGAAAGAAGAAAGAAGAAAGAAGAAAGAAGAAAGAAGAAAATTCCTTCCCTGTAACCTGTCACCTGTCACCTCCCCTCACATACAACTTATTCAGCAAACCCTAAATAACACTTGATCGGAATATCCGACTCAAAGCACTCAGAACCAACAATAAAGGAGTTAGCCAATCACCCCAACGCACATATAAAGTCCGAGTTTGACGAGGATAAATAGTTTCTGCGTGGATTTGATAGGTATTATAAGCCGATTTCCAGAGAGTTTGCCCATGGGGATTAACAAATGCCGAATAGCCTGTATTTGTTGCCCTTACAGCCCACCTATCGGTTTCAATTGCTCTCATGATATCCTGGGCATGATGTTGATCTGCCATTGCTGCCGTATAATGGGCATCATTAGAAGAACTGAGGATAAATTTCCCACCCATAGAAGCTTGATAACGAAAATTTTCCGCAAAAGCAGATTCGTAACAAATACCAATAATTACCTTACCAAAAGGAGTATCAAAAATTTGCTGGGCTTTACCCGGAACTTGATGTGCTTCTAGGGGTGATAACCGTTGAATCAGTCCACCTAAAATATTTTCAAAAGGAATATATTCTCCTAAAGGTACAAGTTTAGACTTATCATAACGGCTGGTAACTTTCCCATTTCCAAGAACAGTAAATAAACTATTTGTATAACTATTTCCTTGTTCACCAAATGCACCTACCCAAGCTATGACACCCTGTTCTCGAATGGCAGCTAACAAAGGAGTTTGAAGTAAATCACGAGAAAAAATAGGTATAGAAGCTTCTGGAGTAAGAACAGCTTGGACACCTTGATTAGTTAAATTTAAATATCCTTGAGTGTAAGCTGTCATAGCCTGACGCAAACCTTGAGGAAGAACCTTAATTTTATTAGGAATATTACCTTGAATAATACCGATTTTTAAAGCTGTATTTGGGGTAAAATTCAGGGGGTTGTTATAGAGAATAAAGCCCATAAAATGGGAGGTAATTAATAGTGTGGTGGCTAGGATTAAGTAAGAATTAACGAACCACAGAGGCACAGAGGACACAGAGGTTTTTGGATGAAGTATTCTTATTCTTTCTTCCTTTGCGTCTTTTCGCCTCTGCGTGAGATATTCCGCAATCAACCCATTAAACGCTACAATTACCGCTGTTACAGTATTTGGTCCAGAAAGCTGTCCTAAATGTAAAATTACCAGATTTTGCGGTGATTGAGTGTAAGCCAAAGAACTCCACCATAGAGGACTAGCACTCCAGAGGCTTTCTAAGCCACACCAAATTGCTGTACCAACTAGAACACGCAACCAAGGATTTCCCCTATCTAAACGCACCATTAAAGCCGCCCAAATAGAGACGAAAATTCCCCCCCAGAGGCTGATAAATGCCCAACAAAACAGGGTAATAATTAAGCTCGGTAGCCAAGGGACACCCAGCCAGTCCATGGGATGAATACCTGTAATCCATGACAATGCGACACCGTGATAACCGATGCCCCAGATGAAGCCAAGAACAGGGGGAGATGAGTAATTTTTCTCTGTTTCTGGTGTAATTTTAACTAGTAGCATCCACAAGGGGGCTAGGGATACCCAGGCTAAGAACCATGCACCAATAGGGGCGACGGTTGTTCCCATGAATATGCCACTGAGAAGAGACAAGGTATAATATGTGATATTATTAGTAAATTTTAACGGTCTAAGTTTGATCATTTGCTGTAAATGAAATTGTCATTTTTAAAATATTGGCTGAGTAACTTTTCATTTATGGGCGGACAATTAATATTAGCACCAAATAATCCCTTAACTGTATTTTGATAATCGAATTTTGGTTCGGGGATTTTTTGCTGTGAAGTTGGTGGAAAAAATGCAGACATGATTTCTAATTTTTTATCTGCTGATTTTTGCATCAGATTAATTAATTGGGAGTACCATTCATCATAACTAATCTGTGGTAATTGATAACCTAGTTCACGAATTAAATTAAATAAGTGATTCATAGATATAATCTGCGGGTTTAGCAAGTGAAAAGCTTTTCCTAAAGACTCTTTTTGAAAAGATAAATATACAATTGCTTGACTGACATAATCAACTGGTGTTAAATTATCTTCCCAGTCAATGTTAGAGGATGTTTGAAAAGTTTCCGGCGATTAGAAATCGCTACTACACAAACAAAGTCCACCTGCGTGGACTAACGAAAAATCAAGGCTTTTGAACCCACGAAGGTGGGTTTCGTCTGTGTAGCTGCGACTTCTAGTCGC
>NZ_JAQMSE010000016.1:0-11201 GCF_028330045.1 Aphanizomenon sp. CS-733/32 | reverse complement strand
TTTCCGGGGTAAAAAAGTGAATTAGGTGCAAGGAATAAGCATTGAAACCATTAAAAACCTATCACTTTCTGGAATTTGAGACTATTCTTATATCTTTCTAATTCTTCCTCCTGACTCCTGACTCCTGACTCCTGACTCCTGACTCCTGACTCCTAACCCTCACAGATAACTTTTTCAGCAAACCCTACTTATCTGCTATTTCACGGCATTTTTTAGGGTGGGTTACTGCGTGTTTTGAGATGTTTTCATCATTGGTCATTGGCGATCGATCGCTCTAACTTGCCTTTGGGTTTTGTTTCCGTTCTGTAACTGCTGTTTCTGACAAAGTTTCTACAAGATTTGATAGCGTTCTATTTTCACTATCAGCCCATTGCTGTAAATCGTTTTTCAACTCTGAACTGCAAGTAAATGTGATTTTGACTTTTTTATTAGTTCCCATAGTGTCTAACGTCGTCTGCTAATTACAGTAAACATCAGATTTAAGCTTAGTGGGTAAAAAATATTTAGTCTTAGTCATCTGTTGTCAGAACTTAGTTGCACTCATCGGAACTTAACTGCTATACTAGCACTATAAGCCAAGTAAATGCAACCCCATTGCATCCTGAAAAGTCCCGTGTGGCGTGATTAGTGGGGATTGACAAGACTTCTGGCTACTACGCCATAACGCATAAATTTAACCAGTGCATCAAAACGCGCCCCAAATATGCAAGATGCGGCTACCTTATACACGGTATGCAGCTACTTTGCAGCGACTATATGCAAAATCTCGATACTGCATAAACTATGGAACAGACAAGAGCAATTTATGAAACTTTGGTAGGTAAGAGGGTGAGTGATATTTAGCCGATAGGTGTTCAGAAATATTGATTAATGATGACTCACGCCCCCGCACTCAACATCGCGGTTTTATCTATGGAGGATTATTTTATCGACAGCAGCCACAGCTTTTTCGGTTTTCGGGTTGTATGTAGTGGTGCGACGAGGACTTAGTAGCCCTTTACACTCTTGCTCTTTTGCTCTTTTCCCTTCTTTCTCTTTCTCCTTCTTAACCCCCGCCGTTAGGCGTAAAAATAAAAATTTTTTTTCGACAGTAAAGCTGATTGTTGTGTCTTTACTTAGGATGGCACACATTTTTTAAATTGTCTGAATCAGGATATCCAGGATTTGAGGATTTTCAGGAGTTTTTCTGAGATAATGGAAATAAAGACACTGTGAACACACAATGACTGCTCAATTAATGGTTCAACCTTCTTCTTTAATATCTTCTGGTATGAAGATGAGTGAATTTGGTAATATTTATCTATTTAAATTTACCGAAGAATTACAGTTACGTTTTGAAGAACTATTAGTAAAGAAAAAATCTGATACCCTGACTCCTGAAGAGGAAGCGGAATATGTAGGTATTTCAGAGTTACAGCGAATATTTACCTTGATTAATGCTCAACTAGCGGCTAAAAGTAAATGGTGTCCGAACCAACTCGACGACTTATAAGAAAACGAGCTAAATTCCTCTGTGAATATTGCCACTCTCCTGAATACCTGAGTCCCGACCGTTTTACCACTGACCATATTATGCCGCAGTCTTTGGGGGGGGTCAGATGAATTAGATAATTTAGCTTTGGCTTGTCATCGCTGTAATGAGCGTCATTATAATTTCATAGTAGCTACTGATTCTAAAACTCAAAAACAAGTTGCTTTATTTAACCCCCGTCAGCAAGAATGGTCAGAACATTTTATCTGGATAAAAGATGGTATAAAAATTGTAGGTACAACGTCTACAGGAAGAGCCACTAGCGATCGCTTTGACTTCAATGATGAAAGACGTGATGAGCCTTCTATTCAAGTTGCTCGGCGTTTTTGGGTAGAAGCGGGTTGGCATCCACCACTATCAGATCCTCGTCAAGAATAAAAATCAATTTCCTTGGATGTTGACTCTGACAGAACAGGAAAGAAGACAAAAGGAAAGATTGATAGAACAGTTAAGAAAGCTGGAGGTAGAAGCTGATAAGAAGATAACTGGACCCCAATGCCCTCACTCAATGTGGAACAAGAGGAATGATGCTGACAGTTAACAAAAAAAATCAGCGAGTTCGCGTTTGTCCCTCATGTGGATATACAAATTAATTATCTTATCTGTTCCCTGAAACTAGGATCAAAAATAATTTTCTAATTTATACATCAATAACCCTATGAGTTTTGACAACGTTTGTAAACTACTAGCAGAAAAATATCCCTTTGATTTTGCTAAATGGTTACTTCCCCAAGCACCAAAAACAATCAAAGTCTTAAAAACCGAATTGAGTATAGAACCAATTCGCGCTGATTTTGTCACCTTCTTACAAACAGAAAACCGGATTTTACATATTGAATTTCAAACCAAACCACAATCTAAACCTCCCATTCCGTTTAGAGAGTTAGATTATTCAGTGAGATTAATCCGTACATATCAAGTTCCTGTTACTCAAGTCGTGATTTTCCTACAAGAAACAAATGATCCAATTGTTTTCACTGAAGAATATGTTAACGAAACAACCAGACACCGTTATCGTGTCATCAGAATGTGGGAACAAGATTCAGCCTTATTTCTCAATAATCTGGCATTATTGCCATTAGCACCATTAACACAGACAAATTCACCCCAAGGTTTATTATCCCAGATTGCCAATAATCTTGCTAAAATTGCAGATAGGGAGACTAAACAGGATATTGCAGCTTACACAGAGATTTTAGCAGGTTTGCGGTTTGAGAAAGACTTTATTCGTCAATTGTTAAGTGAGGATATTATGCAAGAATCAGTCATTTATCAGGATATTTTGCAGAAGGGAGAAAGAATTGGAGAACAAAGAGGAGAACTGAAAGGAGAACTGAAATTTTGCTTATTTTTACTTAATCAACGGTTTGGGGAAATTGATTCTTTAATAGTTGAAAAAGTCAAAGGTTTACCTGTAGAACAGTTAGAAAATTTAGGTGCTGCGTTGTTTAATATTTCTGAAGTTGCTGATTTAGTAAGTTGGTTAAATCAACAAGATCATCAGAACTAATAGTGGTGTTGGGTTTTGCAACCCAACCTACTTGATAATTATAAATTTTTCATTAAAGCTACTAAAATTTTCATTAAAGTTTCTAAATCATTGGGCACACGATAAAGGTTTAAATCTTGAGTAATTTGTTTTGATTCCCGATGTAAAATTACAAATTGCCAAATATTACCAATAGAAACTGCACCATAGAGGATAGGATGATCAATAATAGACCAATTATCAAAGGCAATTAATTCTACAGCTAATTGGACAATTCCTCTTTCTAAATCGGCATTTTTAGCTTCAATAACTAATAATTGATTGTCAGCTTTAATATAATAATCAACAACTCCTTTCAATTGATTTACGATGACTGGATTCCTCAGTCACAAATTAAAAAAGCATCGTAGAAATTGTCGTCATGATCAGGCAATCAGTATTTAGGACTATTGTACGCCTTATGTGAGTTGGCGGCTAGAACAATGCAATCTCCTTCGTAAGACTAGGACTTGTCGGTAAGGTGAAGTCTGAAACCCTTAAAATAACCGGGGCATTTTTAACTCACATAAGGCGTATTGTAATAATAACAAATCTCCATATTGTGATGCGGGCAAAAGCCCGCAATTTTGACTAAAAAACTATGCAGTTGATATTAACCTACATTAGCAACATAAGGACTCGTTAACTTATCCAACTGCTGAGTTAACAGACTGAGGAATAAACCCACATCTGTCACCACACCTACAGATTCTATTGAACCGCGATCGCTCAATTTTGTCACCACAGCCGGATTAATATCCACACAAACCATCTTCACACCTGCGGGAGTCATATTTCCCACCCCAATAGAATGCAGCATGGAAGACAGCATCAAAATCATGTCTGCACCTTGGATGATTTTAGAATACTCCTGTTGTGCTAAAATCAAGTCCATTTGGGTATCGGGTAACGGACCATCATCCCGAATTGAACCGGCGAGGGAGAAGGGAATGTTATTTTTCACACATTCATACATCACCCCACTTTTCACCACTCCCGCTTCCACAGCTTTAGCAATGCTACCAAAACGGCGGATAGTGTTAATTACTTTTAAATGATGTCGGTGTCCACCACGCACAGCCACACCCCGCTTCATATCCACACCCAGGGACGTTCCCAGCAGGTTTTGCTCCATATCATGAACAGCGATCGCATTTCCGCCTAAAAGACCCTGTACATAGCCTTCCCGAACCAAGCGACAGAGATGTTCACCACCACCTGTATGAATCACCACAGGACCTGCCGTGACAACTACTTTACCGCCGCTATCCTTGATTTTACGTAATTCCCAAGCCACCTGTTCCACAACTAATTCCACCCGTCTTTCGCTGGAAACACCGGAAGACATGAAGCTGAATTCTTGAGAATTGCGTTGTTCCCGTGATTCGGCTTTGCGGACGGTGCGGATACCCAATACATCCACAACTACTTTATCGCCGATTTCTAAATCCCGGAGGAGTTTGCATTTTGCTACTATACCATTAGCAGTTGTGGAAATAGCGATCGCCCCATCCATGCGTTGATTTTCCACCTTCAGCCATTCTCCATTTACCCTCACTTCTGTGGGATAAATCGTACTAACATAGAAATCATCAGGAGCAACACCCGCTTGTAAGACAGGTTCTAATTTAGAATCTCGTTCGTCTTGAGGTAAATCAACCGCACCCAAATCAATTAACTGGGAGATGATTTCTTCCATCACTTCGTGAGATGGTGCAGATACCCTCACCTCAGCCGCAGATGTACTTTGACGTTGTTCTCCCAAGTTGAATTTGAGAACTTGGAAACTTCCCCCCATTTCCACAATTAAATCTAAAGCGCGGTTAATCAAACCTGCATCTAGCAAGTGTCCTTCCATGCGAATGACACGACTTTCTACAGATACATTAGCGTGAATTTCCTCGCCAATAGGTTCTGTCACCCGCAAAGTCAAGCATTTAGCCGCCCCACCAGCTTTGAGAAATTCCGTTAACGGGGTTTCAATAACTTGAAAACCAACTTCCGCTAACCGTGATTTTAAACCATCACTGGCTTTGTTCATAATCACGATGCTATCAACATTCACCGCATTACAAGCAAAGTTAACAGCATCAGCTTCTTCAATAGCAACCCGCTTTTCCGGTGCGACGCGCATTTCAATCACGCGGTTAGAGTAGGAATCAAACGCGCCAGGATAATACAGCAAATAACCATTTGCCAAAGGACAAAAGCAGGTATCCAGGTGATAAAAACGCTCATCCATTAAGCGCAGAGAAATCACCTCAATGTCCAGCCATTTAGCCAGGTAGGGGTGAGAATCTAATTCTGACCGAAAACCATATCCAGCCCATAACCACCGCCCTTCCCGGTCTAGGAGTGCGTCACCAGCACCTTCAAAAGGGAGGTCTTTGGGAAGTGTGTAAACATTAAAACTATTTTGTTCAAACCACTGTTGAAAATACGGTTCTTCACCTTGGCGTTCTTTATGTAAGAAGCGGCTGAGAACAACGTTCTCACCAAGGACTAAACCCGCATTAGCACTGAATACCATATCAGGCCAGCCTTTTTGGGGAGGCACTAAATCAACAATGGCATGATCTTTAATTACATGGTATAATTTATTCCATTGTTCCACTGCGCGATCGCGTGAGGATTTATGAATATTCCCTTCCATCCAAGGATTAATCACATAATCCACATCATAATGGTCAGGAGCGCACATCAAAAAACGAATTTGGGAAACCATAAAAATTTTACGAACTTCTAAAATGCTACTAATGTCTTGTGGATACAGAGTTTTGGTGATCCAATTCTGTCAAATCTGCTACTTAACCTCTACCTTCTCTTTTTGGTAGGCTTTATCAGGCGATCGTTATTATTCTATTACTACTAGGGACAATGTGAGCGGTAGGGGGAAAAATGTATTATGGGGGATGTTATAGTGTTGCTAATAACCGTTTAGAGAAAAGCATAGATATTGAATAATACAAGTATAGATTTTTTATTTTATAGAGTTTTGCCCGCAATCATTTTTTTCAAGATTCAAGTGGTAAACTTTCTTCTCAAACATCGTTTCAGATGATAATTTCTCGTCAAGAAGTCAAAAATGCAATAAATTATAATTCCCTTACCCTTTTGTGTTGGGTTGCGCTCCCCTTAACCCAATCTACAATTGTTATCAATTATTAGGTGGGCAATGCCCACCCTATAAATCTATAAACTCACACCATGTTTTTTGGCAATTTCTACAAGTTGCTCATATTGATGTTGTGATGCTTTAGCTAAAATTGCATCAGCTTCTTCTGGATTAGTACCATCTTTAGGAATTAAATACTTAACATAAAGAGAAACAAAATCAACCACCGCAGCTAAACCTGTTAATTCGTGTTTATCAGCTTGTTTTCCGGCAATAACAGCCACCAAACCCGCTCTGATTGGGTCAGGTCTAACTTTCATGAATTGGTCAACTAGTTGCTTAGAATAATCCGCTGGTGCTAAATTCTTTAACTTACTTTGATCAGGTTTAAATTCTAATCCTGCGGCTGTTGATTGATCCAACATACACCATTCTATAAATTCTTGCAATGCAGCTTCAGGAAGCTTAGGAAGATATTGATGTAGTTCTAAATTAGACACAATTAGTTACCACTTTTAGTATTTAGTAATTTGTAAGAATTCAGGAGTCAGGAGTCAGAATATTTTTTTGGTAGTAAGAACTAGAGAAAACTATTTCTTCCATTAATTATCAAGAATGAGTTGAAAACTCTGATTCATTCTGAATCCTGTATTCTGTATCCTGAATCCTACAGTAATTCCTAATTGATAATTCATGATTTGATCATTAGGAATTATCAATTATTCCTTAAAATTCAGACTAACCTACGGATTTAGGAACTTTTGTACTGTAAACAACAATTATATAGAACCCTGACTTCTCAAAAATTAGATCCCCGACTTCTTGAAGAAATTGGGGATCTAGTAGATCACATAAATTAAGCTGTTCTAAATCTTGCTAATTCTTCCCCAGTTTTGGCATCATGGGCATGAACAGTACACACCAAACATGAATCAAAAGAACGGGCTACATGACCAACTTCTACGGGGTCTTTAGGGTCTTGAATTGGTGTGCCAATTAATGCTTTTTCAATCGGTCCTAGTTGTCCTTCACCGTCACGGGGTCCGATATTCCAAGTACCAGGGGCGATAACTTGGTATTGTTTAATTTTGCCTTTTTCGATTTCTACCCAGTGACACAATGCACCTCTAGCGGCTTCTGTTGCACCCCAACCTTTACCATCTTTTTCTTCTGGTTTAATATACCAAGGATCGTTTAATTTGAACTCTCTTAAACACCGTTCAGCTTGACGATATAGTTTAACTATTTCGTGGACTCTTCCTAATTGACGAAGATGAACACTTGCACCGCCCATTTGCTTGAATGTATCGAGAATAAAGGGGTCATAATGTTGCCAGGATTCCCCATGATTTCCCCCGGCAACTAATTGACGGGCCAGGGGTCCTGCTTCTAAACGTCCTAAGTCTTGGTGGAGGACTGCACTTGACCAAGAATATGCCCCATTAAAGTCTTTTTGATTGTGATTAATTGGCTTTGTAGTGCGATCGCTCGGATGCCAATCTTGGCTACCCTCATCATACCAAGAATGGGTTAAATTCTCACGAGCAAATGCTTGATTCATCAAGCTATGAGTATCAGTAAAACTATCATAAACACCGCTTTTCATAATCACAGCAGCGTTACGTCCTTCAATGGTGGGTTTATTGTATTTATCCTCATGGGGAATATAACCCCAAGTCACATATTTACCCACACCAGCACCATATCTATCTAACCCGATATCTAACCCCATGCGCCAATATAAACCTAAGTCAGATTCTCGATGTTTAACATCTTCATTTAACCACTTTTGAAAGTCTTCATAAGATTGAATTTCTTCATATCTTTCTAAAGAACATCCTAACCAAACAGGTTCTAACCAATTGGTGCGGAAATATTCCAGAATTGCCCAAGCGCGGGTAATGTCAGTTAAAGTGGGGGCGCACATCACACCACCAGGCACCATATAACTGCTATGACAACAGGTGATATGCTGTAAATGTTCCTGAGTAACTTATTTTCTAAGGTAATTTTGCCCAGTTAGAACATTTTATTTTCAACATTTCAGCTTTTATAAATAAGGGAATATTTAGGGAATGAGTCAGCAAAATCAGGGTAATTGCGAGGAGACATATTCCACATCTACACAGGAATATGCAAATGCAGACTCAACGGACTGGTTCGCAGATATGTTTGCAGACTTTGAACCACAGAACACTACAGACGGCAGTTATAGAGGAACAATGGCGAAAATAAAAGCAACGGAATTACAGTATCAAGCAGTTTTTGAACAGAAGTTAGTCGAAGCTAATAATAATTTAAAAAGGGAGAGAATAAGAGTTACCATTAAACAAACTGGAAATTCTCTGCAATTACGAGCTACCCTACCGTTAAAACCAGGAGATAGTAGTGTAAGTAAACAGAAAAAACAGTATGATTTATCTCTAGGAATACCTGCAAATTTAGAGGGTTTAAAAACAGCCATTGAGGAAAGTTACGAATTAGGGAAATTAATTGCTCGTCATACTTTCCAGTGGAATGAGAAGTATTTAGGAATTAAATCGAGAGAGAAACAAGAAATCAAAACTATTGGGGAATTATTAGATACATTTGCGGAAAAATATTATCAAACTCGTCAAAAAACTATCACCAGTGAAAATACCTTTGCTAACTATATATCTGTAATTAAAAGAAACTTGACTCTCACCCATTTAGCCACAAAAGAAAACTTTGAGGAAGTTATTAATTCATTTCAGGGGAATAAAAAAAATGAACTAATAGCTGTAACTTCTGTTTTGATTAAAACCTTTAATTTAGGATTTCAACTTGATGTCAAACGAGATCATGTGACTCCTGCTTATCGAGAAATTCCTGAAGATGAAAAAATTATATCTGCTTTTGAACTCTTTGAAAAATTCGCTCTCAACCGCAAAAATACAAATATTAGTGATGAAATAGATACTTGGGAAATGTGGCGTTGGGTATATGGAATGTTGGCGACTTATGGATTAAGACCAAGGGAATTATTTGTACAACCGGATATTAATTGGTGGATGTCTCCGCAAAATATAGATCATACTTGGAAGGTGAATAAAAATACTAAAACTGGATATCGAGAAGTTATTCCTTTTGTGACTGAATGGGTAGATTTATTTGATTTAAAAAATCCCAAACCATTAAATATTTTAAAAAGAAAAGTTGAAAAAATTGCCTCTGTACAAAATATTAATTGGATGCGAAGAGATATATCCAGATGGTTTAGAAAAGTGGGAATTGAATTTCAACCTTATGATTTACGCCATGCTTGTGCAATTCGAGCGCATCTTCAGGGAATAGCGATTAAAGCAGCAGCAGATAATTTAGGTCATACTGTTGATGAACATACAAAGACTTATCAAAGATGGTTTGGGATTGAAAATAGGAAAAAAGCCTTTGGTGAAGTAATTAGTCAAAGGTCGTTAATTGAGTTGCAGAAGAATGAAATATTGGTGCTACGGATGGAGAATGAAAGGTTAAGGTTGGAGGTGGAAAAGTTGAAATTATCGCTTGGATAGAAGATTCCTGTATAATAACCAGTGGCGCTAATTTTCTCACTTGAAATCCATATGAACCAGAATCAATTTCCTTGCCCAGAGTGTGACGCAGGGCAAAGTCCAAAAGAGCAACCTTACCAAGAGTTAGGGAGTCGTCAAGCAAGACAACTTCCATGTGCTTTATGTAGGGGCAATCTCTATGTTTCTTTGGAGCGAGTTCAACGATACTTTCAGGTATACGGCGGCTCACAGGCTTACCAGAAATACATGGAGAAGTACGATCACTGATCTTGTAGTGCGATCGCCGATCTTGTAGGGTGCGTTAATGAAATGTAACGCACCATCAAATACACACAAATGTAACGCACCAAATTTATGATTATTTACTGATTTTCGGTGCGTTACGCTGTCGCTAACGCACCCTACTAATCGTCCCAATATCCTTGAGGTTTTTCCTTTCTGCTATCTTTACCCCAATCGGTTGGATAAATTCCCTCAGCGATAAACCGATGAATACTGGAATACTGCCAATCTTGGGGACTTTCACACAATCCATGTCGAGCCGGATTATCATGAATATAATCACAATGGAGCGCAAAATCCCGTTCATCCCGAATTAAATGCTCCCAGAACCGACGTTGCCAAAGATTACTTTCTCCTCGCTTTTGTCGTGATTGAGAAACCTCCCGATTAACCCCTAATTCTTGTCCATAATGTTTGGTGACATAAGTTTTAATTAAGCGCAATCTCACCGACAAGTCTTTATCGTCAGGGGGTAAAGTCCACAAACAATGAAAATGATCAGGTAATAAAACAAAAGCATCAATACAAAAAGGATATTTTTCCTTTACTTTTTCTATTGCTTCTCGGAGAGATTTTCTCCCTATGTCAGTACAAAGCCAAGATTCTCTTTGATAAGTGACTTGTGTGATGAAATATGTACCTCCAGAAACATTAGGTCTTCTATAATTAGGCATTATGGAGTTAGTATGGGTGAAATTAAGTTTATTTTTTATTTATTGTATTGTCATATTGGTTTGGTAAAAACATTTATCGTTAAACTATAATCCGAGAAACAGCAAAATTTTATGATGTAGTGCGATCGCACAAAATCCATTATCTTGTGATTCTTTAACTGGGATTAACTGCGATCGCTAATATTGGGGAAATGCGATCGCACAAAATCCATTATCTTGTGATTCTTTAACTGGGATTAACTGCGATCGCTAGTTTTAGTTTAAATGCGATCGCTCAAAATCAATTATCTTGTGCTTAACGGGTGACAAGGCGGCTAAAGAGCTTGTTTCATAAGGGATAGAGCCTGAAAGCCCCGTTGAAAAAAGAGGCGTTTATGAGGCTTGAGATTGATTAAATTCCTTAACGGGTGACAAGGCGGTTGAAGATGAGATGTGGCAATAATTTGAGAAAATAAGGGAGTAAAAAAATAGGGACAAAGAAGCCCCCGAAGCAAAAAATGTTACCACAATCATATCAAACAATTTTCCGAAAGCATTT
>NZ_JAQMSE010000261.1:0-40714 GCF_028330045.1 Aphanizomenon sp. CS-733/32 | reverse complement strand
GGGCAGGGGGCAGGGGGCAGGGGGTAGGGGAGAGGAATTTTAGTGATGACAACTGACTCGGTGACTCCTGACTCCTTACAAAAACATTTTTAAAGAATTTGCAAAATTGGCGCGTGAGTTTGCTATTTCTTAAAAAGTCACTAAATTAGGAGAACCGCTTATGACTGCTAAAGGCAAACCTGCTGCTAAACCTTCCTACGCTTTCCGTACTGGTTGGGCGTTGTTACTTTTGGCTATTAACTTTTTGGTAGCAGCTTACTACTTCCACATCATTGAATAGTTAGAAGTAGACCGGTGCTGTTTAAATCGTGCCTTTGAATAAACCTTTGGGGCGAATTAGCAGCACCAAAATCATGATTAAAAGGGCTACACCTTGCTTGTACTGTGAACCTAGCCAGGGGGTGCTAACTTCTTGGGCAATACCAATGATAAAGGCTGCGGCGATCGCTCCGTAAGGATTGCCAATTCCCCCCAAAATCACTGAGGCAAACAAAGGTAGAATCAAAAACCAACCCATATTTGGACGCACTGCTGTAATTAGCCCATACATACTCCCACCTAAAGAAGTGAATGTCCCAGCAATTACCCAAGTCCACAAGATTACTCTATCAACATTAATACCAGAGACCCTAGCTAAATCTAAATCATCAGCTACGGCCCGCATTGCCTTACCAATTTTCGTATTTTGCAGCAAGTAGTGTAGGGATAAAATCGCCAGAACCGCTAACCCCAATACCAATAATTGATTTTGCGGTATTTTTAAAGCCCCCAATTCTAAAGCTGGAATCACGGGTAAATTATAATTTTGGTTTTTACCCCCCCAGAGAAAAATAATCCCATTGCGGAGAAATAAAGCTAGACCGATAGAGATAATAATCAGTGTTGTCGAACTAGCACGGATAGACCGCATTTTTGACCAGAGCAATTTTTCTGCTAGTAACATTCCTCCCACAGTTCCCACAGTGGCCACAATCATGGATAACCAAATATTGAGACCCATGGCATTGACCATCAGAGTCAAATAAGCGCCTAATGTGAGAAAATCACCGTGAGCAAAATTAGACAACCGCAAAATCCCATAGGTTAAGGTTAGTCCTACTGCTGCTAAGGCGATAATGCTACCGACAGCAATACCATTAATAATTAATTGAGAAAATTGTGTAATGTCCATAAATATGCAGTTGCGATGAAATTATTGTGAATTTTTACAGTCTTCTTCTTTCTTCCTCCTGGGAATTACGAGAAACCCCAAAATATCAGCATATACCGATTATTGCTCAAACGGCTATGGCAATGAAGGGCGATCGCGAAAGTTGTTTTGCGGCTGGTGTTAACGAGTATATTTCTAAGCCAATAGATTTAAAGCTTTTAGCCAGTCTGGTGGCTAAATATAGCAATTCTCAATGAGTTATGAACAACAAGATCCCCGACTTCTTAAAGAAGTCGGGGATCTGACTTGAATGAGCGATCGCTTTCTCAACAACCATGAATCTTATACTGATACTAAATTACTTTTATGGTCATACCAACTATTAATCATTGCAATAATATTATTTATTTCCTCATCATTGAGGTTTTTTAATTCCTCATTTTCATTAAATTTCAAGCTCATATTATTTCCTTCATGAATAATAGGTTCTAAAATCCATCTATAATATCCTTTATCATTATCTAGAGTAAAGAAAAATAAGCAAACTGGAAATGGTAAATCCCTAAAATTTTTCAAATTGTTATATTCTTGATTTTTTAGCTTAAAAATATCATCATCCTGAATTAATTCAGAACTAGAAACTGTAGCTTTCACTTGTATACCCCTATCATAATTCAAGATATAATTTTCTTCCCATAATATAGGGTAGGCAATTTTGCCCACCCCAGATTACTTTGCGCCTTTGTGCCTTTGCGTCAGACTATTTCAAACTATGCACCTTCCCGTAACTTATCCAACACACTGCGATCTTCCAAAGTCGAAGTATCCCCCGCTATTTCCTGACCTGATGCCAAATTTCGCAACAACCGGCGCATAATCTTGCCAGAACGGGTTTTTGGCAAAGCATCAGTAAACCTGATTTCACCAGGACGAGCGATCGCCCCAATCTCATTAACAACGTGCTTCTTCAGTTCCTTACTCAACTCCTCACTGGCTTGATAAGTCCCCTCCAAAGTCACAAAAGCCACAACCTCCTCACCTTTCAAATCATCCGGTTTACCCACCACCGCCGCCTCAGCTACCGCCGGATGAGACACCAGAGCCGATTCTACTTCCATCGTTCCCAAGCGGTGTCCAGACACATTCAGGACATCATCTACACGCCCCATCACCCAGAAATAGCCGTCCTCATCCTTTCTCGCCCCATCGCCGGCAAAATACGTATATTTACCATCTTGGGGGGGAATATGTTCCCAATAGGTACGACGGAAACGATCAGGATCACCATACACAGTCCGCATCATTCCCGGCCAAGGATGATGAATAGCTAAATAACCACCTTCATTATCAGGGACAGAATTCCCGTCTAAATCCACCACATCCGCAATAATACCGGGAAAAGGGAGCGTAGCTGAACCAGGCTTAGTGGCAATTGCCCCAGGTAGAGGTGTAATCATAATCCCACCAGTTTCCGTTTGCCACCAAGTATCCACAATGGGACAACGTTCACCACCAATGATTTTGTGATACCACATCCAAGCTTCGGGGTTAATGGGTTCACCCACACTTCCCAGTAATCGCAGAGAAGAAAGATTACGTTTGTTAGGATGGTGTTCACCCATTTTGATAAAGGCGCGAATTGCTGTTGGTGCGGTATAAAAAATATTAACGCCGTATTTCTCAATCACATCCCAAAAACATCCAGGATTAGAAGCACGGGGCGCACCTTCGTACATCAGAGTCGTTGCTCCATTGGAAAGTGGTCCATAAACAATGTAGCTGTGTCCCGTAATCCAACCGACATCGGCAGTACACCAATATACATCTGTATCTTGGAGATCAAAAATCCATTTGGTGGTGATATGGCTGTATAAGTTATAACCGCCTGTGGTATGGACTACGCCCTTCGGTTTGCCTGTACTACCGGAAGTGTAGAGAACAAACAGCATATCTTCACTGTCCATAAGTTCAGCGGGACAATCAGCGGACACACCTTTTTGTAAATCGTGCCACCAATGATCACGCCCTGCTGCCATCTGAGTTGTTTGATTTATGCGCTTGACAACTAGCACATTTGTAATGCTGGGAACTCCATTATTTTCTAAAGCTTTGTCTACCTGTTCTTTGAGGGGGACAATCCCATCCTTGCGCCAACCACCATCGGCTGTGATTACTAACTTAGCTTCGGCATCATTCAAGCGATCGCGCAAAGCTTCAGCACTAAAACCACCGAAAACAACACTGTGAGGTGCGCCAATTCTCGCACAGGCTAACATAGCAATGGCAGCTTCGGGAATCATCGGCATATAAATACCAATGCGATCGCCTTTTTTTGCCCCCAACTGCTTTAATACATTCGCAAACTGGCAAACTTCCCGATGCAATTGAGCATAAGTCAGCGTCCGTGAATCTCCCGGTTCACCTTCCCAAATCAACGCCGCCTTATTTTTCCGCCAAGTGGTGAGATGTCTGTCAAGACAGTTGTAAGAAATATTTATCTTCCCATTCACAAACCACTTCGCAAACGGCGGCTGCCAATCTAGCACCGTATCCCATTTTTGAAACCAATGCAACTCAGTTTCTGCCAAATCTGCCCAAAATTGCTGAGGATCAGCTTTGGCTTGATCATAAAGACGCTGATAATCTGCTAAACTTTTGATCTGGGCATTTTCTGAAAAATCACTGGTAGGCGGAAATAGCCGCTTTTCCTGTAAAATGGATTCTATAGTTGGTTGAGACATAATGATGGATGCAAACAATATTGTGACTGAAAACTATTTTTAACGAAGTTGTACCCAAAAACTTGAGATCTTCATCAGGTTGCGTTAAGTGTAAAGATTATTTACTGAGATGGTAATCCAGTCCTCCTCCAATACGACAATTAATTAACGCTGAATTAGTTCAGTCCGCCGTAACATAAAATAATGATAATGTTTTTAACAACCTTATTTACCGATTTAGTAGGATATAAATTCTCAGATGTCATGTTAGTATTTTACAATAGGGTATAGTTTGGAAGCCAAGGAAATTAAAGATAAACTCAACTTATTAATCGAGCAAGCCGCTGAAATAGATCCAAATCTCACCACAAAATTAAGAGATATCAACCGTTGGATTAAACACATCAAGCTTGGTTCACTGATATCCAAACCCATCGTCGTTGCCTTTTTATTAGAAGTAATTACGGATTCTCAGGTTTGGTTAGCAATTAAGTCTTTACCTTCAGAAGAAGATAAAAGATTACAGTTTGAACAAATGACCGCCAATGAAAGGTATTGGTACGGTTATCTGTTCCCTAAATGGATTAATGCCACAGACACCAAATTTTATATTTGGAAGAAAAAAATGATGGCGGGGGAGTTTAATCAAGCTGATAGTGATATCATTAAATATATAGCTCAGGATGTTGTTCATCGGGAAGGTAGTTTTTGGCGGCGTTATATAGCTGACCTTTCTATGGCGACAGACCTGATTGTTAGCAATCATCAAAATAAACCACTCTGTATTCAAGTTACCAGTGTCAGTGAAGAATTTCATAACACCAAGTATCAAAAGTGGCAAAATTCACTGCAATTGTGGGAAATAGAAAGAGGCTTATTCTTAAGTTACAACCCCCAAGACAATGATTTTATCCATCAGTTAGTCAATGTTGCCCTGTATAACAGTGATCATCTTGCGGAGGGAAAGTATATGAATTTTTCCTGATTCCCGAATGTTCAAATCGAAATCTGTGTCCTAGCTAACATCATTAATCCGCTGAAAACACCATTTATGGTTAACCAACAACAGACTAATAATAGCGCTCAACTCGAAAACCTGACAGAAGCGTTAGCAGCAGCCCGGAATATGCAGCAAGATTGGTTAAATTATGGACTAAATTTTGTTCATATTTATGTAGAAGATGTGGAGGGTGATTGGCTAGAAACTTGGGGTGATGATGAAATATCCAATCCTTTATTTGATGCGATTAAAGACTTTTTAGTTAGCGATGATGATGTCGCCATCAAAATTAGAAAGTATGTAGGAGATAGATCCTTGTTCGATTTAGCCGTAGATTTAGAAGAAGGCTTGAGAATTTCTAGGGAAAATGAGAAAATATCGGCTGTAAAAGATATATTAGCAAGTGATATTGATATTGATGATCTAGAATTATTGGATTTAGCTAATAATTTTGTAGATAAGTGTTGTCAAAAGAATTTAGAAACGAGAATTGTGGAAGTATAGTTTTGGAGAGTTTCATATCCCCGACTTCTTTAAGAAGTCGGGGATCTTGTTTTTTACCATTCATTTAATGCTGGTAAACTATTAACTATTCTCATAGTTTCTAAACTGACTCTCACTATCCTTTTGACTAAATCCACTATATAACGGGGATTTTCTGACCAATTATCCTGATTCAGACAAAAAATTGCATCCTGTAAATCCTATAATCCTGGTTATCCTGATTTAGACAATATCATAACTACACTTACCTATAGTTGTAAAGTCTCGACTAGGTTATGTTATATTAAGTTTTTTTATTATCTTAATAAAAATAATTTCATTTAAGTTAATATTCGTTGATGAACTTGTCAGAATCAGGATATCTCAGGATTTAAGGATTAACAGGATGTTATTGATCAATTTTCTGTTGATATCAAAGTTGAAAGAGATTAAATCGGCGTTGCTGAAACCAAGTATGAATTTAGATGTAGAGACGTTACATGGAACGTCTCTACAAGGGTTTGGAGATCATCAAAAATAATTTTCATACCTCAAATCAGCAACGCCATTAAATCATTATTTAATCTATGTTTATAGCGGTATGCAGTTGAATGAGATACAAACTGAAACTTAAAAATCATACAGGATAAGACTTTCCCTCCTGCCTTCTGCCCTCTGCCTCCTGCCTCCTGCTATATCATCTTTTCCTCAACAAAATAAATCATCCTGTAAATCCTGTAATCCTGGTTATCCTGATTCAGACAATTATTTATAAATTCGCCTATTTCCTTCTTTCCTGTAACTTGCGATAAACTGCTTTTAAGTCAACTTGATGATGTGCTAGTGCTACAAGAGTATGATAAAACAAATCTGCAACTTCACCCGCAATACCATCGGCATCATCATCCTTACAAGCCATAACTACCTCGGCGCTTTCCTCACCAATCTTTTTCAATATCTTATTATCACCACCAGCCAATAACTTACAGGTATAGGAATCTTCATTAGGATGATCACGGCGATCGCAGATGACCGCAAACAACTGTGATAAACTATCCCCAGGTGGTGCTGTCACCGTGCCATCAACTTGATGAAAACAACTGCGTTCCCCCGTATGACAAGCAATATCACCCAATTGCTCCACCCCAATCAAAAGAGCATCACTATCACAGTCATAACGAATAGTTTGTACCTTCTGAGTATGTCCAGAAGTCTCGCCCTTATGCCAAAACTCCTGCCGGGAACGACTCCAAAACCAAGTTTCCCCGGTATCCAAAGTCTTTTGTAACGATTCCTGATTCATCCAAGCCATCATCAGCACCGTACCATCTAAATAATCTTGGACAATTGCCGGCACTAAACCCTTGTCATCGTAGCGAATGTTTTCCACAGGGACAGCAGATTGGAAAGATAGCAGTTGAGAAGAAGACATACCAGTTAATTTACAATAATTATTTGACTCAAGATACCATTTTCAGTTAATCCTATACCAGAGAAATTCACAAGTAACTTTTCACCCTATTCTAAAATAGAAGCTTAATTTTAATCATCACCTCATAGGAGATACCCTTGGTCAATACCTCAATTAAAACCACCAAATCACAAGAGATCTTTGCTGCTGCTCAAAACCTCATGCCCGGAGGAGTCAGTTCTCCCGTTCGCGCTTTTAAATCCGTCGGGGGACAACCCATCGTATTTGATCATGTCAATGGCGCTTATATTTGGGACGTAGACGGCAACAAATACATTGACTATGTTGGTACTTGGGGCCCAGCTATTTGTGGTCATGCTCATCCAGAAGTAATATCTGCACTACACACAGCCCTAGATAAAGGCACAAGTTTTGGCGCTCCCTGCACCCTCGAAAACGTTTTAGCCGAAATGGTCATTGATGCTGTTCCTAGCGTCGAAATGGTCAGATTCGTCAACTCTGGAACAGAAGCTTGTATGGCGGTATTACGCCTGATGCGAGCCTTTACAAATCGAGAAAAAGTCATCAAATTTGAAGGCTGCTATCACGGACACGCTGATATGTTCTTGGTCAAAGCCGGTTCTGGTGTTGCTACCTTGGGTTTACCCGACTCCCCAGGAGTCCCCAAATCCGTCACCGTCAATACCTTAACTGCGCCTTTCAATGATTTGGAAGCCGTAAAAGCCCTATTTGAACAAAACCCCCAGGAAATCGCCGGTGTGATTCTCGAACCCGTAGTTGGTAACGCTGGCTTTATTACCCCTGATGCTGGTTTCCTAGAAGGACTACGGGAACTTACCCAAGAACACGGCGCATTATTAGTATTTGATGAAGTGATGACGGGCTTCCGTATTGCCTACGGTGGCGCACAAGCCAAATTTGGTGTTACCCCCGACTTAACTACAATGGGTAAAGTCATTGGTGGTGGTTTACCAGTCGGTGCTTATGGTGGTCGTCGTGAGATTATGTCAATGGTTGCCCCCGCAGGTCCTGTTTATCAAGCTGGAACACTTTCTGGTAATCCTTTAGCCATGACAGCAGGAATTAAAACCCTGGAACTCCTCAGCAAACCCGGTACTTATGAGTATTTAGAAAAAATTACTAAACAGTTAACTGATGGATTGCTAAAAATCTGCTCAGATACAGGTCATGCTGCCTGTGGTGGTCATATTAGTGCCATGTTTGGGCTATTTTTCACATCAGGGCCTGTGCATAACTATGAAGATGCCAAAAAGGCGGATACAGGCAAATTTGGTCGTTTCCATCGCGGAATGTTAGAACATGGTATTTACCTAGCCCCATCTCAATTTGAAGCTGGTTTTACTTCTTTAGCACATACTTCCGAAGATATTGAACAGACATTAGCTGCTGCTAAAGAGGTGCTGTCTAGTCTGTAAGTAGGTAATGGGTAATGGGTAATGGGTAATAAATTCCTTGTTTCCTGTTGTCTATTACCCTCCATAATGTAATAAGAGCATCATTCATTATTCCCCTGAAGCTGTTACGCAGCGAGTTTACATTGCATGAGCTATTGCGTAAATCCCACTTGTTCCCATCCTATAAATTCAGCCCCTAGTCTAATATGTCAGGCTTGTGGCTCGAAATTGCTGTTGCGCGATCGCTTTCGCGCAGTTAAACCCATCGGTCAAGGTGGTTTTGGGGCAACATTTTTAGCAGTAGATCAAAGTCTACCGGGTAATCCGCCTTGTGTGATTAAGCAATTACGTCCAGCAAGTACAACTCCGTACATATTAAAAATGGCACGGGAGTTATTCTCCAGAGAAGCAGAAACTCTCGGTAAAATCGGTAATCATCCCCAAATACCCAGACTACTAGATTATTTTGAAGACAACAATCAATTTTACCTAGTGCAAGAATATGTCAGCGGTTTTACTCTCCAACAAGAAGTGAAAAAAAATGGAGTTTATAGTGAAACCGCAGTCAGGCAATTTTTAAGTGAAATCATGCCCTTGCTGCAATATATCCACGAGCAACAGGTAATTCACCGTGATATTAAGCCAGCTAACTTAATTCGTCGTTCTCAAGATGCCAGATTGGTACTAATTGATTTTGGCGCTGTCAAAAATAAAGTCAGTCAAGTCACAACCAATCAATCCGAACAATCAGCCTTAACAGCCTATGCAATTGGTACTCCTGGTTTTGCACCTCCCGAACAAATGGCTATGCGTCCAGTTTACGCCAGTGATATCTATGCAGTGGGAGTAACTTGTGTTTATTTGCTGACTGGGAAAGTTCCTAAAAACTTAGAATACAATCCCACCACAGGGGAAATGATGTGGGAGCATCTGGTACAAGCCAGTGATCATTTCATTAAGGTATTGAGAAAAATGTTGGACGTATCTGTGCGCAATCGCTATCAAGCCGCACAGGACGTACTTACAGCTTTAGATATGGAGCCATATTTAGATAGTTTAAACCAAAGCTTACTCTCTAAACCCTCTGTACCTACTCAGAATTATTCTTCAAATTCTGGGATTGATTCTATTGGTTATACTCGTGGTAATAATGATGGTGTTGCGAAACTAGCGGCATCTATTCGAGCCAGAAAAGGCAAGACACCAACACCAGCAGACACAGAATGGAAACATGGACACAATCAGGGACGCATTCAGGGTAGAGAATTAGCATCTAAACCAGCAGCTAGAGATATAAATAACGCTGATGATCCAGTCTATGCACGAAAATTAGATTCCCAAAGTCTACTGGCAGCCTATCAAAAGGGAAGACGGGATTTTACAGGCTACAATTTTATCCGGTTGAGTGTGCCTAGTGCTAACTTATCAGACAGTAATTTCCATGCTGCTCAATTTCAGAAACCTAATTTTCAAGCGGCTAATCTTCAGAATACTGACTTTGGTAGGGCAAGTTTACAACAAGCAAATTTCAAAGATGCGGATTTAAGCAAGGCTTATTTTAGTAATGCTGATTTGGAAGGTGCAGACCTGAGAGGTGCAAACCTCAGTCAAGCTTATCTAAGTCAAGCTAATCTGCGGGGAGCTAATTTGTCTGGCGCTAATCTCACTGGCGCTAAGGTGACTAATGAACAATTGGCTGTAGCTAAAATTAATTGGTTAACGGTGCGTCCGAACGGTAAGCGCGGTTTATTTTAATTCAAGAAATTTATAAAATTATAGCAAATTGCCGATTAATGAGGTACATATACTAATTTTACGAAAACTGTCATCTGTTAACTATCTGACTTTCTATTCTGGCATATTATCTCTAAATGTTCGTTTCTGTCAAAAATTTAGAATTGATTTGTCATTTGTAATGCAATAACTTGACTAAATTACAAAAAAAGGGAACAGGGAACAGATAAGAAGTTCCCTCGGACTTCGTTGAGTCTAGAAACTACATTTTGAAATTTTCCAGGATTTCGTTTTCTACCTGATATTTTTTATTAACTAATTTTGAAACAGCACTGAAAAGGTATGCAGTTGTGCAAAACCACAAGCTACAAGGTTCATTATCTTCTCAGTTTATTCTCCGATTAGCGATCGCTATTACCATACTGGCATCTTTATCTGTGGCGAGTATTAGTGTTTTTATTGTCCTCAAATTTCGGGATATAGATCATCAAAAACCAGTAAATCCTGTGGTAGCTATACCAGAGATAAAAACCGTCACAGCACTAGGGAGAATTGAACCAGAAGGGGAAGTGATTAAATTATCAGCAGCGATATCTGGAGAAGGAAGTCGAGTTGAGGAGATATTAGTCAAAGAGGGGGATATGGTCAAAACAGGACAGGTAATTGCTATTTTAGATAATAGCGATCGCTTACAGGCAGAATTAACTGAAGCCAAGGCAGAAGTAAACATAATTAAAGCTAAAATTGCCCAAATTCAAGCAGGTGCTAAACCTGGAGAAATTACCGCCCAAAAAGCCATCATTGACAGATTAGCCGCCGAAAGTCAAGGTGATATTAATACTCAAAAAGCAACTTTAGAAAAATTGCAATCTGAATTACTCAATGCTGAAACTGAAAATAAACGTTATCAGGAATTATATACAGCAGGGGCAATTTCCGCATCTCAAAGAGATATTAAAAACCTGAATGTACAAACTGCTAAAAACAATCTTCAAGCAGCACAGTCACAGTTAAAAAAGCTGGAATTTAGTGGTCAACAAAAAATCAAAGAAGCTGCCGCAACCCTCAACCAAATTTCTGAAGTTAGGAAAGTAGATATACAAGCAGCAATAGCCGAATTAAATCGAGCAGATGCAGTAGTGAAAAAAGCCACTATCAATCTTCAAAAAGCCTATGTCAAATCTCCTCAAAATGGACAAGTATTTGAAATCTACACTCACCCAGGAGAATTAATTTCTAATAATGGCATTGCTGACATTGGTAAAACCAGTCAGATGTATGTAGTTGCTGAAGTTTACGAAAGTGATATTACAAAAATTATTCAAGGAAAACAGGTGCGGATAGTTAGCGATACTTTTTCTCAAGAATTACAAGGAAAAGTAGAACGAATCGGTTTACAAGTAAGAAAACAAAACCTCACCAATACAGATCCTTCTAGCAATATTGATAACAGAATCATAAAAGTCCACATCCGACTAAATAAAGCCTCTAGTCAGCAAGCAGCCAAATTTACCAATATGCAAGTTAAGGCAATTATTAGTCTTTAGTCAGTTGTCAGTTGTTAGTTGTCAATTATCATTTCTATGATTAGTATTTTTCAAAAATTGTGCCGACGAACTCCTTTAGGGTGGTTACAACTTACCCATGAAAAAAGCCGTTTATTGGTAGCAGTATCCGGTATTGCTTTTGCCGATGTTCTTATGTTTATGCAGTCAGGTTTTCAAACTGCTTTATATGATAGTAATACTAGATTGCATCGGAGTTTACAAGCTGATATTATTCTGATTAGTCCCCAAGCTCGTAGTTTACAAAGTATGTCTATTTTTTCTCGTAGACGACTTTATCAAGCAATGGATGTACCAGGGGTAAAATCGGCAGAAGCTATGTATTGTAACCATATTATTTGGAAGAATCCCCAAACACGATTAGAAACAGGAGTGTTAATTATTGGCATCAATCCAGATCAACCAGCTTTTGATTTACCGGAAATTAATCAACAATTACAGAAGATTAAATTACCAAATACAGTCTTATTTGATCGAGCGACCAGAGGAGAATATCAACAAGCAATTAGGCAAATTCAACAAGGTAAAACTGTCACAACTGAAATTAATGGTAATACAATTACTATTGGTGGCTTATTTAAACTTGGTGCTTCCTTTGCGGCAGATGGTAGCTTAATTACCAGTGCCAATAACTTTTCTCAAATCTTTGCCAGACAGCCTACAAGTAGCGTGAGTATTGGTTTAGTTAAAATCAAACCTGGTTATCAAACCGATCAAGTTGTTGCCCAATTAAAGGCTTATTTAAAAGATGATGTCAAAGTTCTTACTCATCAAGAATTTATCGAATTTGAAAATAATTTTTGGAGTAGTAATTCCCCCATTGGGTTTATTTTCAACCTTGGTGTATCAATGGGATTTGTCGTAGGAATAATTATTGTTTACCAAGTTCTTTCCACCGATGTTAATGCCCATTTGCGAGAATATGCAACTTTCAAAGCCATCGGATATAGTCACAATTATTTACTAACTATAGTTTTTGAAGAGGCTTTAATTTTAGCGGCTTTGGGATTTTTTCCAGGGGTAGCCGTATCTTTAGGACTTTACCAACTAACCCGAACAGCAACAAATTTGCCCATGTATATGACGATAATTCGTGGTGTACAAGTCCTACTTTTAACTATAATTATGTGTGCTATTTCTGGGGCGATCGCTACTAGCAAACTCCAATCTGCTGATCCTGCGGATATGTTTTAAGAAGTATATAAGTAGGTGAACAAAATAAAAACCAGGGGTATTACGTTTTGTAAAATGGCGGAAACTCAATCAAAATATCGCATCGAGACAACTTTACATACCGTTACTACCTTTAAATTGTTCTGTTCACCTACTTATAGCCCTTTCTACTATTATGAAATAACGTTTTTACCACCAAGTAGGGGCGGGGTTTCCCCGCCCTCTGTAAAGAAAGCGGTATAAACGCAATTTATTACCTTCTCAAGTATAGAATGATGGGGCTGGTGACAGTTTGGGCTTGGTTAAAGGATTTTTGGAGGTCGGTGATGATGTCATCAATTGACATATCAGAAGCATCCCGTAAGATTCTGGCATCAATCAATCCCAAGGCAATTGCTAGTTGAGGATCAACACCAAAACGGGTATTAACTATATTCTTCACATCGTCAATGTTTCTGGTTGGCCAAATATGCCCTTGAAATCCAGAGGTATTCAGTCCGGCCTTTTCCAGAGCTTTCCAAGTAAAGTCAATGCAACTGTTGTTAAGTACGCTGTAAGATGTGCTGAAACCGAAATCCTGTGGTCTATCGCCGAAATTTCTCATCACCTCATATTGCGCTTGCGTGATCTCTATAGTTTTAGAGTATTCGCGGCTCTGGTAGTTGGTGTTATCGCTGGTATAAACCTTGCCTGGAGCAAAAGGCGAACCGTGGTGTTGTTCGTCTGGCGCAAATCCATAGCTTTTAGCACTGCCACTGATATCTGTTAACGAATACCACATATGACCTCGATACGATGTTGTTCCATCTGCAAGAGGAGTTCCACGTCCTGCAATGTTGATAGTTACGGTTTGCATATTTGACCTCTCATTTATCTAAATAGGTAATAGGACTTCTAGAATGTTTGGCATTGGTGAATTGGGGTATAAAAGTCGAAAATTCCATCTCTCACACTTTTACTCTCTGCGCCTCTGCGTGAAATAAAATCATACTTTTACTCAGCAACACCGATTATTGGTACAAAATCAGTAATTCTAATAACTAACAATCCGAGTCGGATAAACTCTAAAAGAATCGAAAAAATTAGCCACTTCAGTATTTAATTCATTAGAAGTTATAGCTCCCAATATATAAAATCGTCGTCGCACTAAATATCCTTGATATTGTCCTTGAGTACCATCGGCATATTGCACTAGTAATTCAACGCCTGGATATCCTTTCAATACCATATTTGTGCTTTTTACAACTTTATCATTGCGAGAAATGGTTGCTCTTAAAGCAACTTGCAAAACTTCTCGAATCTCCTTTGAACCTAAATACGACATTTCTGGAGGCATATCTCTATGGGATATTAAATACACTGTTTGTGTCGCTGCATTCATTGATCTTAGAGTTTCATATGTGTTCTTTATCAATACTCCAGGCATCCAAATGTTAAAATCTCGTTGTGGTCCCCAATAATAGTCATCTATGGCAAGTTGAATAGGTGGCTTTTTGCTAAGTTTTTTGCTAGTATTTAACTCTAAATTAATCGAGAAATCGCCAAATTTTTCTTGATTCTCTAATGCAATTACTGGATTTTGTACTTGTAAAAATGCTAGTGTAAATAATGAGATTACAGTTGGCTTTAAGTTGTAATTCAACTTCATGACTTATTGCTCCTAATAGTTAAATATTTTTGATTAGAAAATTTTTTGACTACTACTAAGAGAGTGTTTGAAAAGTTTCCGGCGATTAGAAAGATGCCTCCGGCACGCTCTACGAACGCAGCTACACAGACAAAACCCACCTTCGTGGGTTCAGAACCATTAATTTTTTATTAGTCCACGTTCGCGTAGCGTGGCGTTAGCCATAAACTTTTAAAACATCCTCTAATATTCTTTGGCTGGTACTCTGAAAGCGGCATATTTCCATTCACCACTTTCTAAATATTCGATGTTAAATACTCCTTGAGTTAATAAAGCAATATCCTTGAGTTGGATAATTCCATCTTCTTTAACTACAACACAATCTGAATTAGTCACAGTAGTTTGATTTTGATTTGCATCTATTTGACTAAGAATTTTATTGCGCCGATCTTGATACTCTTGTTCTGTTATTAGTTTAGACTCGTACAATTTTTTTGATTCTCTCAGTTGGCTTTCTATATTAGATTCACCTGTTTTTTGGACATTATCTACCGTGCAAGAATCAGGTTTAAAAGCAATTTTTCTCACCGGATGATCCCACCATTTAGAAAACTGAGTGAATGCATTAGTTGTTCTGGTTGTATGTACTACTCTGACTTGATTTCCATTGATTTCTAACCGCACCCAATCAGTTGATTTTTTTTGGATTAATCCAGCAACTCCATGAAATAAAATGCTACCAACTGATACGCCAGAATCCGCTAGACGCAGCTTAATAACTCTAGATCCTATGCCTTGTGCTACTTTCATTTCAGGCTGAAATATAATTCTAGTTTTCTGAGGAAGAAAAACAGGATTTTTTTCTATAGCAACTGCTGGATTAACTGCTACAAAATTGACAAAAAATATGACCAATAAAACTCTAAATTTATTCTTCATGATTTCCTTAGATGTGGTGTTATTTTCCTTGAATTTCATTTCAAAAATTCCATATCAACAGACGAACACCGCTTTTCATCATCACAAGTAGCAGCCACTAATGAACCATCAGGCTGAACTGCAAATACAAAATTATCAGCAGCATAACTAGGATGTGAAATAGACGTTCCAGCATAAACAGGGTTATATCCTAATAAAACTAATCCTCGTGATGATCACAAAAATTAATAAATTTATTTTGTGACACATATTTTGATAGAAATTGTGACATACTTACTTACAGATGTCAACCCCAGGAGAGAGATTGAGATTTTCAGATTACTTACGTAACAGTTGGCATTGCCCAGGTCATAATAGTGACATAGGATAATTGATGTTGACTTACTGTAAAATAGTCGCAAAAGTGAATATATAGGATTCCTATTTGATTTTTGATAGCTTGCGTGGCGTAGCCATACAAAACTCGGTACACCTTTATATTCTCGAATCCTCTTGCATGATTGCCTCTTGCCTTCCTACATAGGAAAATATGGCTAACGCCACGCTATGCCTGATGGCTCCGGCTCCCGCAGGGATACGGCACACTACGTGAACGCTATCAGGAATCAAATCGGATGCCTATATAACTGATGCAACTTAAACCGAAAATGAATCAACAAGAGTTTAATCGCATATTTGATAACCTCACAGAAAACCGCAAAAATGTATTGCAGAAAATACTTGCAGGCCACACAGATCCGGCTATAGCTGAAGCCATGAACATTTCAGAAGTATCTGTCAGAAAATATGTTGAAAGAATATGTGATGAATTTAAACCGAAGAATGAATCGGCTGATCATCGTCGTTACAAACGCTCAGACTTAGTTGTATTGTTTGCTAAATACAAACCAGAGTTATTAACTGATAGTTCATCTAAATTAACAAAAGAACTAGAAAAAGCAGTAGATAAAGATAATGAAGATATTACTAAATCTATCTTGTATCTACTATCAATTAATAAACCTGTTCCAGAGGAATTTAAAAAAGTGCTAAGACGTATTGATTTCAGTGAAAAAGAAAAAAAAGAAATTGCTAGATCTCTAAATAAGTTAGGACATGAAAGCTATCTAAACAATGATTTTGCAATTGCTGCATCTTATCTAGAATTAGCAGTTGAATTAAACCAAAACTATGGTTCTGCTCACTATAACCTGGGAGCAAGTTATGAAAAGTTAGATAATTTAGATGGGGCTTGTCATCACTATCAAATTGCCACTAGATATCAAAATCGTGCTGCTGATGCTGCTATTAATAACTTGGCTCGGTTGCAAATTACCCAAGGAAATAGTGCAGATGCGGTGGAAATGATTGAACCCATTTTATCAAATGTAAAAGATAATACAGTGAAAGTAGCATTACACAAAAATCTTGCTTGGGCATATTTTCAGCAAAATTCCTATGAACAAGCACACCAGCATTTACTTATCTGTCTGGAGTTAGACAGCAATTATACTCCAGCTTATTGCTTATTAGCACAAGTCCAAGCAGCACAAGGAAATCAGCAAGCTGCTAGAGAATCATGGCGAAGTTTCCTAGAATTTTATTCCCATGATCAAGAACTTAAAAAAGCCCATTGTAAATTACCAGAATTAGAAAGTTGCAAGTTAGAAGCGATGAGAATTATTAATTCTCCAGACAAATAATATCCGCTCAATTAATTAGGAGGAACTATAGGATCATCATTCTCATCTCCTTGATGATCCTGCATAAACCAAATATTTCCTTTTTTCAGTAATTGTACTGAGAATGACTGCAAAATATGCTCTTGTCCATTGATGTTCGCAAGCTCTGACAGTGAAATTAGTGAATTATCAATACTATTCATATCACCCTCTTTTTTGTCCTTACACAACCAAGTATCTCGAAGGTCAGTGTGATTGTAAATACTAATTGTTAACCAGTGTTTTAGTTAATAAAACTAATAAAACTAATAAAACTAATAAAGTTATGGCAAATTAAGATACAATCCACAACAGGATATCAGGGGAAAACTAGACTATGGATGCGAAACAAATAATTAGAGGACTGAAGGATTGGGTAAAGCGTGAGAAAGCAATAGATTTGAACTTGAGTGATTGTCAAGAGGCGATTTTAGAATATTCTTTGCAAAATATCGCCTATGCCAATATGGAGAATCTCGGTTATGCTGTTGACACCATCAAAAATAATACCGGTCCTGAGTTATTCCAATACCTCAGTCAGGTTACGGGTAGGACAGTTAGCAAAAAGAATTGCTTGTTAACTCTTTCACGACTTTTAGAGCATCCAGGTGGTGAAAAAGATCCAGAAAACAATTCATTACGGTTAGACCTAGAAGAAGCGCCAAATCTTCAAGATGTCTATGGACGTGAGCAGGAATTATCTAAATTAGAAACATGGATAGTTACAGAACACTGTGCCTTGGTGGGTGTTTTGGGTATGGGTGGAATTGGGAAAACACTACTATTAAGAAAGTTTGTTGACAAAGTTAAAGATAAGTTTGATTATGTCATTTGGAAGAATTTTAAATATCCCGCTTTATTGGAAGACTTTTTAACTCATATAGAATCATATTTTTTCGTTAATAATTCAGAAACAACTGCAAATAAAAAAAATATATCCCAAAAAATTCTTAGCCTAATTTCTTTCTTGAAACAACATCGTTGCTTACTGATTTTTGATCATTGGGAACAACTAATGATAACTAATGAAATATCAGCAGATCAACGAGAAATCAACTATGATAACTATGGAAGATTTTTAAGGTCTGTTTCAGAATTAGAACATCAAAGCTGCGTAGTATTTATCGGTTTAGAAATACATCGGCAAATGGATATTGCCGACAAATTCAGAGTTAGAGAATTAACCTTAACTGGTTTAAACAGTCGAGATACTCAATATTCTCAATATCTGTTGAGAAATTTTCAGTTGTCAGATCAGGGAATAGAAAAACTGATTGAAGAATATCAAGGATATCCATTAGCTTTAGAATTGGCTGCTCCATATATTCAAACATATCATAATGGTCAAATTTATGAATTCCTCAAAGGAACATTGTTCGTTCATGATGCCATAACTGACATATTTGATAAACATTTTTCTCGGTTATTAAATATAGAAATCAATATTATACGAGAATTAGCTCATGAAACAGAACCAATATCACTCCCTGAACTTTATCAATTGTTCCCTTCTATTTCCCAAGCAAAAATTAGTCAATCTATGGATAAATTATGTAGAACTGGGTTAGTCGAAAAGAATGATAGCCAAAAGTTACCAACTTTTGGCGTTGTTCATCGTTTACTTACCAAGTACATTAAAAACCGTTATCGAGAAATTTAATCACTTAAAAGGATACTGACATGATAAATTTTCCTAGAAGAATCCTCAGATACCCTATATTAGCTAAACGTTTATTGTCAATAATCTTGATCCTTAGTATTGTTTTATGGGTATGTTTGATTATTAATCCGCAGTTCTTCAGAGATATTTTTTCTGACCTTTCTGAAAATTGGTGTGAAAACTTTGATTTAAAGGATAATTTGTCTTGTGGTGAGGAAAGTCTTTTTCCAGAGTATAAATCTCTATCTAGTGACTTTAAAAGTGCTGTTTATTCTTTTCAAAAAGGTAACTTTAAAGATGCTATCAATTTTTTCGAGAAGGCGAGAAAAAAGGATCAAAATAACCCCGAAACTCTAATCTATCTCAATAACGCCAAATTAATGCAAGAAAAAGGTAGAAAAAGTTACACTATTGCTGTTGTTGTTCCTATTAATCAGGATTCTAGAGGCACAGGCACAGCAGAAGCCTTGTTAAGAGGCGCGGCTCAGGTTCAAGAAGATTTTAACAAGGAAATAAAATATCCTGGTCTGAAAATTATTATTGCTAATGATGCAAATGACCCTCAAAAGGTTAATAATTTAGCAAAATATCTGCTCTCGAAAGAGGACATAGTTGCAGTTATTGGACATTATGCATCTGAAGTCGCTAAAGAAGCTTTACCTGTTTATCAACAGGAACAAGTAATTATTATGTCTTCTGCTACGGCTGCCAGAGAACATATTTTATCTGGTAGGAAATTCTCACCAAATTTTTTATTTCGGACTGCCCCTAGTGTTAAGTTTCAGGTTCCTATATTAATTAATAAGTTGAAATTATTCCAATTGGCTAATGCAGAAAAAGTAGCTATTTTTTACACACCAAGCAGCACTTTTAGTAAATCTGCTTTTGAAGAGTTCCGCAACCAATTAGGTATAAATAAGATAATTGAAAAAGATGTATCTATCTCTGGTTTTATTCCTGATAGTACCTTAAATGAAGTTAAACAGCAAGGAGCTAAAGCACTGATTCTTATTCCCGATGGTCGAGTTAGTCCCAAAAGTTTCACAAATACTTTAAGCCTGATTGATGTCAATGCAGATCAACTACCAATGGCAGGACAATTGGTTCTGTATGATGAACAAATACTCAACAAAAAAAATATTGTTAAAAACCTTTCAATAGTCATTCCTTGGCATCCTTTAAACAGTCCCAATCAAGAGGTTGTTTCCACAGCTAAACGAATCTGGGGAACCAGTAATATAAATGCTCAAAGCGGGATATTTTATGATGCTACTTTAGTTTTGGCAAAGGCTCTAGAAAAAGTGTCTATAAATGATTCTTTGAAAAAACAAAGATTGGATATACGGCAGTAATTAACTAACTTGCAGGTGCTGGAAGGAGCATCAGGACAGATTTCTTTTGATCAGGATGGAGATAGGAAAGAAAACACTTCACAACTAGTCCGTGTTGTCCCTAATAAATGTTCGACATATGGAGCTATGTTTGTGCCAATTGACTATGATATAAGTAAGTTAAATTGTCCATAAAATAATAAACTATTAAAGTAAATTAGCACTTTATTAACACAACAGAGAGAGAACTATGATTGAACCTGGAGATATTATTAATAATCGTTATCATATCCTTCAAGAATTAGGAGATGGTGGTTTTGGTAAGACTTTTGAAGTAAAAGATAGTTTTACAAATGATCATAAAGTCATGAAAATTCTAACTCAATATCGGCCAAAACTATTTGAACTTTTTGCACAAGAATGTGATGTATTAAGAAAATTAAATCATCCAGGAATTCCTCATGTTCAAGTGGATGGTTATACTATATTTGGCTGTCCTCACACCCAAGAAATTTTGCATGGTTTAGTGATGGAAAAAATTGCCGGACAGGATTTGGGTAAATGGCTGGAACAAAATAACAAAATTGCTAATACAAAACAAGCCCTTGAATGGTTAGAACAATTGATTCATATTTTGTCTCATGTTCATGCTCAAAACTATTTACACCGAGATATTAAGCCAGGTAACATAATGCTAAAACCTGATAGTCAATTAGTATTAATTGATTTTGGGATTGTTAAGGAATTTATCCAAAAAACTCAAAAGCAAACTATTCCTGCGACAATAGTAGGAACACCAGGCTATAATTCACCAGAACAAGAAGCTGGAAACCAAGTGGACTATACGTCTGATTTTTTCTCATTAGGGCGTACATTTCTTCACTTACTCACAGGTATTTACCCCGGATACGACAACTTTCTAAAAGATGCACGGGGAAGGTTATTATGGCAAGATAAAGCGCCAGAAATTTCTGAAGAATTTAAAAACTTAATTGATTATTTAATGGATAATAACCGAAAAGGTAGACCACAAAATACACAAGAAATTTTGCAAATCATTCAAAGAATTAAAGATGGTGAGAAAAAAGTTATATTCCCTATGCCAATCATTTTCTTCAGCGTTGCTCTTAATTTCCTTTTCCTGACTTTACTAGCTATGGGAGTTACATTAGATATAGGCTTAAAAGTTCTCTTTGTCGTTGTTTTATGTGTGATTAGTGGTTTTCTTGTTTTCCCTTGGATTAAATATCTATCATGACATGGACACCCCTCCACGCCCAAATACATCATACTATCCACACCCGTAATCTGTTTTCACGCAACAACAGGCTATTAGTTGCAGTATCCGGTGGGCAAGATTCTCTATGTTTAATTAAATTACTATTAGACTTACAACCCAAATGGGAATGGAACATAGCCATAGCCCATTGTGATCATTGTTGGCGCGAAGACTCCCTAGCCAACGCCCACCATGTCGCCAATTTAGCGAAAACTTGGAACAAACCCTTTTATTTAGAAACAGCCAATCAACCCGTCAACAGTGAAGCCACAGCCAGAAATTGGCGATATCAAGCCTTAACAAAAATCGCCCAACATTATAACTATCAATATATTATTACCGGACATACCGCCAGCGATCGCGCCGAAACCTTACTATACAATTTAATTCGTGGTACTGGCACAGACGGTTTGCAAGCATTAACTTGGCAACGCCCACTCACCGAAAATATTACCCTCATCCGTCCACTCCTAGAAATTACCCGTTCCCAAACAGAACAGTTCTGCCAAAAATTTCATCTGCCAATCTGGGAAGACTCCACCAATCAAAACCTCAAACACCCCCGTAACCGCATTCGTCAACAACTAATTCCATATCTCAGAGAAAATTTCAATCCCCAAGTAGAAGCAAACCTAGCCCAAACAGCAGAACTCCTGCAAGCAGAGGTAGAATTTCTCGAACAAACAGCCCTTCAGTGGCGGCTAGAAGCCTCAGCAAAGGGTGATAAAGATAATTTACAAATTAATAGGCGCATATTACAAAAAGCACCCCTAGCAGTGCAACGTCGAGTGATGCGTCAGATTCTCCAAGAAATACTTCCCCATGCACCCAACTTTGAACATATTGAAAAACTCACAGCCCTAATTACAGCCCCCAATCGTTCCCAAACAGATCCTTTCCCCGGTGGTTTGACAGCCATAGTCCAAGGTGACTGGATTAACCTGAGTTCGGAGTTTCTCCTTCGGAGTTTCTCCTTCGGAGACGCTACGCGAACGGAGTTATGATTTTTTCAAGGAGAGAATAAGGGCTTGAGACTCCTACGTGGGGTGAGTTTTCCAAAAATTATCGTTATGTCGAACTCAGGTCAGGTTCAATTAATTATTTTCGGCGATTACATTATTCCCTCTTGCCCCTTCCCTCTTGCCTGTCCCCTTTTTTTTGTAATAAATTAGACTTTTCCAAAACCCCCTAAGAAACCAATACCTCCGGTAGATTTATAAAACTCTCAATCACCTGACGCAGATCAAAAACAACCTGAAGCTGAGAATCACCAAACGCTTGTACTTGAGTCAAAGATTCACCCATCTTTGTTAACTGCTCCCGTAACCTATCAAGCTCATCCTGAATAGGTTGCAGAGCTTCCTGATAAATATTCACTCTTCCCCAACACTCAGCAGTAGCAGTTCGTAAATTCAGTAATTGCTTCTCAAGAGCATCAACTTCCCGACGCTTTATTTCTACCTCCTGAGTTTGATGATCAATAGCTACTTGATCCGCTGCAATAGTAATCAGCATCAAAGCTATATCACTTTCCAACTTTTCAATTTCCGCAGATTTTCGCTGTTTCTCGGCTGCCAATTGGGAAACCAATAATTCTAAATCACTAGGTTCCCCCTTAATCTCCACCGAAATCCCTTGTCTTTGCCACAATACCACTTGATTCTGCTGAAGAGTCTTTTGCTGTCCAATCAAATTGCGTCTTTGTCCTACCAAACTTTCGTTCAGCATCTGATAAAGATCCTGTTCATCCGCTAATTCTAAATCTAAATTTACCAGTTCTTCCCCAGTGGCATAAACAATTTTTTGTTGAAGTTCTTCTATAAGTTCTTGCTTGTATTTAAGCTCCTGCTCCTGTTCCTGGACAAAATTAGAATCCCTGTCTAACTTCTCCTGCCAATCTTGCACCATTTTCTCCAATTCTTTCAGCGGCATTTGTTGCAAAGCCGTCACATCAACTGCCGGTTTAGCCACCTCAGCGCTAGTCTTAGTCGCCAAAAGATGCAGCTTGTGGTAAAATTCCTCCTCAGTTTCTAAATGCTGTTTGAGTATGGCAGTTAATTCCTGTTTACTATTAACTATTGTTATTTGTGATTGTAACTGGGTAATTTTTTGTGCTAGAGAATCCTGTGCCTGTTGCAATTCATTTTGGCGATCGCCTAAACTTTGGACCAGTTCCTCTCCCTCCCTTTGCTGCTGATTAGCCCCATGACGTTGGATGTCCAACTTTTGCCAATGTAGATTCAAAGCATCCTGCTGTTTATTGGCAAACTCAAAAGCGTAACCTAGACTTTCCTTAACTATATTAATAGGAGCAGATGTACTTGATAAACGATTAAGCAAATCACTTAATTTTTGACCGCGCTCATTATCCACAGATTGAGACTGTTGAACATTTAATCTAATCTCCTCTAAACAGCGCTGCTCAACGCGCAGATGTTCCCACGCACCTTCTAAATCCCGGCGATTACGTTCAACTTCTGCCCGTAACCGCTCAACTTCCGTGCGAGACGTATTAACCAAGTGTTGTTGTGTATCTATCCGTTTAGAGTCATTCTCCAGTTTTTGTACCTCGTCCCACCGGGATTCCATTTCCATTTCCCGACGATTCAGTTCCTGAATTTGGAGATTCAGCGACTGTTTCCACTGGTCAATTTCTTCCTCCTTAAGTTTAAACCTTTCCACCTGTCGGGAAAAATTTTGCAAAATATTCACCAATGGACGACCAGCATCTTGAACCCGCTGTACTTGACGATTTGGACTCAAATCTACCAGTACCAATGCACCATCATTGAATTTACTTGCTTCATCAGCAACAATCATTTCGTCCGGGATTGGACTCCAATTTTGGTCAGTACGTTGACAAGCGATCAATTTTAGTTCGCTTTTGCCACCGCCACTAAGTAAGCCACCTTTCTGTTTTTGTACTTCTGCTAAATACAGCACACCGTCAATCCTTTTGATGTACTTTGTGTCCGTGTTCTAGGATATACCGTAAATAATTCTGTCAACTTGGTTTTCTTCAACATTAGTCTAGCAGCAGAACGAAGATAAAATTATTTTCTTAGATATCGCATATATTAATACTTGCTCACACTTAATCAAAATCATAAGAATACCCGGTAAGAGGGAAACGAGCGCGGCCTTAGCCCTGAGAGGGAAACGGCACGAGCCGTTTTAACCACCTTGAATATTTTTTCATCCTTGCAAGCCCAGTCCCTTTAGGGCTGAGTTACTGACTTAGGCAGTTAGGTTTTTATACAGGTTGATTACCTTTCCTGTTAACAATACTGTGGGCAAAAATCTGAAACCCTGCTGATATCGTCACGACTTTATCGGGTTTCAGCCCTATGTTTAGAAAATTGGCAAAGGTATTGTGTTAATTGAGATTATAACATCAAATATAATCAACTTATCACTGGGGGATAAGTCCCCCAGATGGCTTTCATCCCTGGCTCAAAAGACATTGATACTTAAAAATCCCCAAAATTTTTAGGTATCAATTCCGGGGTTTTTAGCCTATCTGCTGATAAGGTAGGGGGAAAGAGGTTGAGTTTTCTTGACTTTTATTCACATACCTTGAATTTTTTCTGTTAACCTACTTAGTCACGAAGAGGAAAAGGGGCAGGGTGCAAGGGGGAAGACCGGGACGGAGCTTGTACTCATGTTCCGCTCCGCTTGCGCGTTGGGGGAAAGGGCTGCCCCCGCTAGAAAGCTCCCTTCCCCCTGCCTATTTCGGTCAAAATACCTCAAGTAGTAAAACTAAAACATCAAGGAGTGCTTTGTAGCTAAATGCAGGGAAACTTAAATGAGATTGATATTTGCAGTATTCTCCAACTAATTGAGTTAGGACAACGGACTGGACAATTATGGGTAGAAGCCCGCACATCATATCCAAGTCACCAACTCAGTGGAGAAGAAACATTCAAAAATCGGCAAGGAGGAGAAAATACAGCACAGTCATGGTTTGTATTTTTTCTCAACGGTCGAATCGTCTATTGCCAAGCAGATGACAGTAGCTTATCGCGGCTTGACGATTACCTACGTTATTATCGAGTCGAACAGCGACTTGAATCTAAACAACTAGCATCTCTAGCCGTCACTAATTCTCCAGAATATGCTTATATTTGGGCGCTTTTGGAGCAAAATATTATCACTCCGAAAATTGCTCGGACAATCATTTATGGCTTGGTACAAGAAACTTTATTTGATCTCTTGAGCTTGCACCAAGGCAGTTTCATCTTTGAATTAGGGACGGCAATAGTCCCACAATTAACCACCTTGGAAATTGCTCCGCTAGTTGCTAAAATCACCAAACAAGTGCAAGAATGGAAGCAATTATACCCACATATTCAATCTACAGAACAATTACCCGTTCTAGCCGATATAGCTAAATTAAGTGCCTCGTTACCAGAAGATACAGTTAAAAAATTACATAAATGGGCTGATGGAAAAACTTCTCTACGCCAACTAGCTCGCTATCTTAACCGTGATATTTTAACTTTAGCAAAAGCTATATATCCTTATGTGCAAGAAGGTTGGCTACAATTAGTATATTCAGACACATATAAACTTGGCAAAGAAAAACAAAACTTAGAAGCAAAAAAACATAAAGGGCGGATAGTATGTATTGAAGATACACTAGTGATTTGCGAGACGATAGAATCTATCCTAAAATTGCAAGGTTATGAAGCGATTTCCATCACTCGTCCCTTACAAGCCTTGAGTCTCGTCTTTCAACTCCAGCCAGATCTAATTCTCTGCGACATTGCCATGCCAGTATTAGACGGTTACGAGATTTGTGCCATGTTACGGCACTCCACGTTATTTCGGTCTGTGCCAATTATTATGCTAACTGGCAAAGACGGGTTTATTGATCGTGTTCGTGCCAGGATGGTCGGGGCAACTGATTATCTGACTAAGCCCTTTACAGATCAAGAACTGCTCATGCTAGTAGAACAATATCTCAATTTAGATTATTGTACAAGTGTACAAACAGGAGATAAGACTTGTTGATTGAGTACAGAATAGGGTAAAAGATGTGATCACAGGAATAAAATTTAGTTGTTTAACTCCGTCTGTATACGGTAAACTAGTGAAACAATAGACTTAATTTATACAGTTAATCTTTGCCATCACAGCAAATTATTTTCCTCAACGGAAAATCTAAATCAGGAGGCTAAATAGACATTTATGAGCACAATTCTCATTGTTGAAGACAGTATTGCCCAGAGGGAGATGATTACAGACCTACTGAAAGCTAGTGGCTTAAAAGTTACTCATGCCAGCGATGGTGCAGAAGCTTTAGAAGCGATTCAAACCACACCTCCCGATTTGGTGGTTTTGGATATTGTCATGCCCCGCATGAACGGCTATGAACTCTGCCGACGATTAAAATCTGATCCTAAAACCCAAAATGTTCCTGTCGTCATGTGTTCTTCTAAAGGTGAAGAATTTGATCGCTACTGGGGCATGAAACAAGGGGCAGATGCTTATATAGCTAAACCTTTTCAACCAACTGAATTGGTAGGAACGGTCAAACAACTCCTGCGAGGACAAGGATGAAAATAACATGGTTAGTAAACCAGATTTTTTAAGTGGTACAGGGCAAGATCAATTTCGTCCCGAATTACAACTAGAAAGTCCTGAAGGTGAGTTGCATTTGCGGTTTTATCTGCCCTCACGTCAGGAGTTTGCATTACAAGCCAAGGGAATTCGGGAAGTAATTGAACTTAGTCCTGATCGGATTACACCAATTCCTAACACATCGCCCTTACTTTTAGGTACGCTAAATTTACGGGGGCGCTTAATTTGGGTGGCTGATTTGGGTCAATTTCTGGGAGGAACAACGCCATTAAATACTGGTTGCTCAGAAATTCCAGTCATTGCCATTGAAGATCAGGATACGATAGTAGGTCTAGGGGTAGAGGAAATTTGTGGGATGGACTGGCTTGACGTACAGTATCTAATGCCACAAAATAACGTACCAGATGCGATGGCTCCGTTTTTGCGTGGAGAATGGTTATTTGATACAGAAAAAGAGAAAAAATATTTGCGACTACTGGATCAAATAGCAATTTTGCGAAGTGCGCGGTGGGCAGGGTGAAATTAGTCGGAATCTAATTGGGAGAGCGGAAATGGAAATACGTATAAATGCTCGAGAAATAACTTATGATAGAGCCAGAGTGGCCTATGAGCAGCAAGATTACGAATTAGCTGCGATGGTGATTAATCAGTTGATGCAAAATTCACCAGATGACCCTGATTCACATTTGCTAAAGGGACATATCTACTATATGTTGCAACAATATGATGTAGCCAGGGATGAGTATCAAATAGTATTGCGGCTAACAGATGATCAGGAAATTGTCAGCCTTGCTAATAATAGTCTGGCAACTATAGATCAGTATACACAGCCCTTTGCTGATGATGAATCTCCATCTCAGGGGACAACTGAAATATCTTTAGATTCAGGGATTATGGGGAATTGGCATGGTAGCAGCTTGGAAATGAATTCCTTGGCAGAATCCGAACCACCCCTAGATATTCAAGAATATAATCCGTTTACTGATCCAGACGGTCTGGAATTTGATAGCGATTCATTGGATACTGCCATGACTAATGATCCCTTTGGCTTATCTACCGAATATCTCCAGGATAAGCCAATATCAGATCAATTAGAATTACCACCTTTTTGGCAAGAAGGAATTTCTTCCGGTCATAATCATGGGGATATTAATAACAATCTGGCTAATGGCAATTCAGTCGTGAGTGATGGTGAAAAGAGCTATTCACCTTTTGCAGAAACTAGATTATCGGTTGATGATGATTCTGAAAATCGGACTGAGCTATTTATGGGGGAAGATATAGATAAATTAATGGATGATAATTTTGCGGACTTAACCATTAGTCTAAAAGATACATATTTGGAGACTAATGAACAGGCTATCAACAACGATAATAATATAGGAAGTAATTGGCAAAATAGCCAAGAAGAGGAATTTTCTCTCGGTAGCCAAGATAGTTTGCTGGATAATATATCCGCGAAAACCGCATCTGGATCACAAACCCAACTTAATCAAGAACCAGTATCATTTACTAACAATTCTATACCACCACAACAGCAGCAGTTTAATTTCAACTCTTCATTAGGAAAAAATAATTTTGATGATGATAACTTTGATTTAGATGCGTTTGAATCGGCTTTTGGGTCAGAGGATGAAGTAGATTCGGGGAGTGAAACCTTTGTTTCCACTCAATATATCAGTAATATCTCTAGCGGAAATATTGGTAAGAGCAATATAGAGTTTCTCAACGACTTTGATGAATTTGATGATCTCGGTGATATTCCAGGCTTTGAACTCACTGACGATGATACTTTGGATGATAGGGAAATGCTGTCAGAATTTCTGGATAGTCGGGGAAATTCCAAGGCTGAATATGTTAATAAATCATTCCCTCATGAAAGAGGAGATGACTATCAGGATCTGGGTCATGGTGATGAAGAACTATTCACAATTACAGGCGCTCAAGAGGCAGTTCCTGTGTTTACCCAATCAGAGGTTGCAAGAACAGAACCAATTGTAGCCTCAGAACAAGGGCTATTTGGGCCTTTTGAAAATGCCTCCTTAGAGCATAAACAATGGTGGATAGCTGGCAGCGTTGGTTTGGTATCAATGTTAGGTGTAGCTCTGCTTAGTGCTTTGGCAATTTCCATTTCACCGGCTCAACAACGGGAATCTGTGAGAAATACAGGGTTGTTAATGGCTTTGGCCGCGGGAGCTACGGGTGCTGCTACTGCCGGGTTTATGGGGAATCTGACCCTTAAACAAATTCGCCGGACTACGAAGAACTTACAAGCTCAGTTTGATTCTGTGCGTCAAGGTAATTTGAATGTGGAAGCTACTGTTTATTCACAAGATGAATTAGGCTACTTGGCTACTGGCTTTAATGACATGGCTAGGGTAATTTTCACAACTACCAATGAAGCCCAACGTAAAGCTATTGAGATGGAAGAAGCCAAGGAAAACCTCCAACGTCAGGTAATTCGCCTTCTGGATGACGTAGAAGGAGCAGCTAGGGGAGATTTGACGGTGCAAGCTGAAGTTACAGCCGACGTACTGGGAGCGGTAGCTGATGCCTTTAATCTGACAATTCAAAACCTGCGGGATATTGTCCAACAGGTGAAAGTGGCGGCACGGGATGTCACCAAAGGTTCAACTAATTCCGAAACCTTTGCGAGGGCTTTGTCTGGGGATGCCTTGCGACAAGCAGAAGAGTTAGCTGTGACGTTAAATTCTGTGCAGGTAATGACAGATTCCATTCAACGGGTAGCAGAGGCAGCTAGGGAGGCGGAAACCGTAGCCCGTGATGCTAGTAAAATTGCTCAGAAAGGGGGAGAAGCGGTAGAAAATACGGTGGCAGGGATTTTGGAAATTCGAGAAACTGTGGCAGAAACTACCCGCAAGGTGAAACGTTTGGCGGAATCTTCCCAGGAAATTAACTCTATTGTGGCCATAGTTTCACAAATTGCTTCTCGCACTAATTTATTGGCTCTGAATGCCAGTATTGAGGCGGCAAGAGCGGGAGAGGCGGGTCGAGGGTTCGCTATTGTGGCTGATGAAGTGCGACAGTTGGCAGATCGATCTGCGAAGTCTTTAAAAGAAATTGAGCAAATCGTGATGCAAATTCAAAGCGAAACTAGCTCAGTGATGACAGCTATGGAGGAAGGGACCCAACAGGTAATCCATCAAACTAAATTAGCAGAAGAAGCCAAGCGATCGCTCGATAATATCATCCAGGTAGCCGAGCATATTGATATTTTAGTACGATCAATTACCAGTGATACCGTAGAACAAACGGAAACCTCTCGTGCAGTCGCCCAAGTAATGCAATCTGTGGAATTAACGGCCCAAGAAACCTCTCAAGAAGCACAGCGGGTTTCTGGCGCTTTGCAACATTTAGTGGGAGTATCCCGGGATTTAATTGCCTCCGTGGAACGCTTCCGAGTGGAAACTATCGAATCAAGGTAAGAGGTAAAAGGAACAATTAATGCCTACCTCTATGCCTAGTTTGTTACCTTTTTTGTTTGCTACCCGCCTTTTCTTGCACCTTTTACCTGTAGTAAGCCGATTTAATTAACTATGCAGCCGGAACAACAACAACGGATTTTAGGTTACTTTCTCGAAGAAGCCAGAGAACACCTAAACACTATTGAACAAGGATTACTGAATCTGCAACGGACTCTGGAAGATTCAGAAATGATTAATGAAGTCTTCCGTGCAGCCCACTCTATCAAAGGTGGTGCAGCTATGTTAGGTCTAAATAGTATTCAGCGCACATCTCACCGTCTTGAGGATTGCTTCAAAACTCTTAAAGAACATCCTATTCAAGTAGACCAAAGATTAGAATCCTTGCTACTGGATATCTGTGATACATTAAAAGCCCTAATAGAAAATCTTGGCAATCCCTTTGGATTGTCACAGGAAAAAGCTCAAGCTTTGATGTCAAAAACTGAACCAGTCATGCAATGGCTGAATGAGCATATAGAACTACTGGTAAAACAGGGTAATAATCGAGCATTGAACCATCACAACACCTCCCTTACCAGTTTACCAATAGAGTCACCTGTTTCCCCACAGATCCAAAATTCACCTGTACCAAGCAAACCAAATCAGGATTGGACAGAGTTTCAAGCACAGGTGTTACAAATTCTGCGGGAAATGTTGCAACAGTTTAAAAAAACTAACCTAGAGACTTCCCGCAACAATTTACAAGAATGCTGTCATCAATTAGTAGAAATTGGTAGAAAATTAAATTTATCAAATTGGTGCAATCTGTGTGAATCAGCAGTCCTGGCTATATCCAATCCTGATAATAGTTATTTAACCTTAGCCAAAATCATTATTACTGAAATTAAGCAAGCGCAAGAATTAGTTCTCCAACATAGAGATGGGGAAATTACTATTAGTCAACAATTAGAAAATTTGTTCCCTCTTGCACAACTAGAGTTATTAGAAGTTAAAGAAACGCAACCTGGGGAAATTTTATTTATAGATACAACAGATCTCAATTTAGAATCCAATCCAAATGGATTTACTGATCCACCTTTGTTTGATCATCAATCAACTGTGATTGAGAATTCTCCAGAAATAGGAATCTCTGAGTTAAACACTCTGGCTGATTTGTTTGAAGGCGATACTCCCGATTTAGAAAATCATTGGCAACAAGAAGAAATATTAGAAAATATAACTAGCTATCAGTTAACAAGTACCAACAGTGAGTCGGAAAATAATAATCAAAGTTTAGCTGATTTCCTCTTTTTTAAAGATGACAATACAGACAAAATAACCGCAAACAATCATGAAGATCTAAGTCTCTTATTTGATGATAGTCTATTAGAATTAGAATTTGAGAATATAGCGGAAACAGTTAGTTCTCAACCAATGGGAACTAGTAATCTGTTGGCAAATCATACAGATTTACCATTTCCATCAGATGATGTATTACTAGAATTAATCTCGATTTCCAGAGAATCTCGTCGGACTAATTCAGAAAATGAGACAAATAGCAGTAATAATTTAGAAGAATTATTGACATTCACAGCCGATGATAAATTAGTATTTACGGAGGAGACAACTGCATCAGAAAATACTGGAATTTCAGAAATAGATGGGGAATCTCCAATCAGGTTTGATAATTCCTGTTTATCGGCAAATACAGATGCCAATTTTCCATTATTAGAAGTTATTTCTCCAACTGTAAAAATATCAAAAATAAAACCATCGGCACCAGAAAGTTTATCATTAGATGATTTATTTACAGAAGCAGGAAAAAGCCAAGCACCGCTGGTACATGAAATTGATGATTTATTTAGGACAACAGAAATAACATCTCCTCTTGCTAATTCAGGAGATGATCTAGATAACTTTTGGGATGATCTAGGCATAAGTGACTCACAAAGCACTTCTGTAATTAATCAAGATATAGCGAAAGAACTAGAGGAAAGTCTATTTAGTGCATCTGTTGAAACTGGTACAAAAAATCAGCAAGGGACAACAAGCAATAGTGGAAATAAAAAAGAGTTTGATCTGATTTTCCAAGCCCAAGAACAATCTTTTGATTTATTCTTTACATCAGATAGTGATAGTGGGGCGCAAGTTATAGATAATTTATTTGGTGATATTGACAATATTTCCGAATCTAGAGAATTATTTCTCCCAGAAATTCATAATTTTTCCCAATCTCCAGAACAGCTTAATTCAATACCAGAGTTTGCCTCAATTTCGCCAACAGCAATAACGACAGCTAGTTCTGTAGTGGATGAAACTCTCTCAGAATTAGAGTTAGACAATCCACTACAATCATCTTTAATAGATGATTTCGCGGCAATAGAAGCACTGTTGGATGAACCCGGACAAGAAGATATAGTAGAAGCATCTTCAATAGATGATTTCGCGGCAATAGAAGCACTTTTATCCACAGTATCAGGAGAAATTACTGATCAGGAATCAGAATTTATCCCAGGGGACGATTTGTCCACCTTAGAAGCATTGTTGGATGAGGTTGAAAACAAAGAAGCACAGATAATTTCCCCTGTACCAATAATTGTTCAACCTGTGGTAGCAAAGTCTCAAAATACTTTTTCTCCCTTGGGATTAGAAGATGAATTTAGTGAATTAGAGGATTTGTTAGAACAGGCTGATAAAACAATATCTGGTTCGTCAGCAGTACCAGGAAAAACTTCTACTAGCAACATCCCCCGTCCGACAACTCGACGAACGATCAAAGAAGAAAGTATGAAAATTCCAGTGAAACAACTGGATGATATGAGTAACTTAGTCGGGGAGTTGGTGGTAAATCGTAACACATTAGAGCAGGATCATGAACGTCTGCGACAGTCTCTAGATAGCCTGTTAGTTCAGGTACAGCATCTATCAGATGTGGGAGTGAGAATGCAGGAATACTACGAGCGATCGCTCTTAGAAGCCTCTCTCCTATCCAATCGCCGTTCTCGAGAACAGGATGGATCCCCATCGGGTAATTCCCATAATCGCGGCTTTAGCGAAATTGAAATGGATCGGTTTACGCCCTTCCATATCCTGGCACAAGAAATGATCGAGTTCATCGTGCGAGTTCGGGAGTCAGCCAGTGATATTGACTTTGTTACCGAAGAAACAGAACAGGTAGCCAGACAATTACGCCAAGCAACTAGTCAACTACAAGAAGGATTAACAAAAGCCCGAATGGTGCCATTTAGCCAAGCTGTTGATCGGTTGCGGCGAGGGGTACGGGATAATGCCATTAGATATGGCAAACAAGTAGAATTGGTAACAGAAGGAGTTGATACCTTAATTGACAAGATGATTTTGGATCATCTCACAGATCCATTGACTCACATGGTCAATAATGCGATCTCCCACGGTATTGAAACCCCAGGAGTTAGACAAGCCGCAGGTAAATCACCCGTAGGTACCATTAATATTCGCGCCTTACAACAAGGAAACCAAACCATCATTGCTGTCAGTGACGACGGCGCAGGTATTGATCATCAAAAAGTTAAAAACAAAGCCGTGAAAAAAGGTATCCTCACCCCCGAACAGGCACAAACCATGTCTCGGATTGATACCTACGAACTGTTATTCCTCCCCAGCTTTAGCACCGCCGACGAAGTAGACGACATCAAAGGTAGGGGTGTGGGCATGAACGTCGTCCACAATGATATCAGCGAAATTCGCGGTACTGTTAGCACCGACTCCACATTAGGACAAGGAACTATCTTTACCATTCGGTTACCACTCACCCTCAGTATTTGTAAAGCCCTATTCTGCATTTGCGATCGCACCAGAATCGCTTTTCCAATGGATGGTGTGGAAGATACCCTAAATATTCCCAGCAAAAATATTCAGCAAGGTGCTAACGGAGAATCATTTATCGTCTGGAGAGAGATTATTCTGCCCTTCAAACCTTTAAAAGATATCTTAGTCTTTAATCGTCAGCTTAGTCGTGGCAACATCTATGGTACAAAGAAAGATGATGACATAATTTCCGTCGTCATTGTCCGCTCAGGTAATACTATGATTGCTTTACAAGTTGATCAAGTCCTGAGTGAACAAGAAATTGTAATTAAGCAATTTGAAGGACCAGCACCTAAGCCCAGTGGTGTAGCGGGTGCTACAGTTCTTGGTGATGGGATGATTATGCCCATTGCTGATGTGCTAGAAATTATTGACATCTTCCAAGGCAAGATGTCTAAACATATCGGTAGCAATTGGCAGCAAACAAGTTCACCATCAATAAACACCATTACCGCTGATAAAGTAGAAAAAACAGTATTAATCGTTGATGACTCCATCACAGTTCGAGAACTTCTATCTCTTACCTTTAGCAAAGCTGGTTATCGTGTAGAACAAGCCCGTGATGGACAAGAGGCATGGGATAAACTTCGTTCCGGTTTACCTTGCGATATCGTCTTCTGTGACATTGAAATGCCTCGTTGTGATGGATTAGAATTGCTATCTCGAATGCAGAAAGATGGTTCTTTTAGCAACTTACCTATTGCCATGCTGACCTCTCGTGGTGCTGACAAACATAAACAAATGGCATTACAACTCGGCGCTAGTGGCTACTTTACCAAACCCTATTTAGAAGAAGCACTTTTAGAAGCAGCTTCGCGGATGTTAAAAGGAGAAAACCTCGTAGTTACCGTTTAACCCAAAATCCTAGGGGCAATCCCCCCGTAATTGCTCCTTCTTGTCACCTGAATCCTGCTATAACAACCTTATGATTGGGGAATCAAACTGGTGGTTTTATTCACACCATCCCAAACTATCCAATTAATATCATTAGCTAAATTATCAGTTTGATTGGTAACTTTAAAATAGAATTTGTCACCATTTTTAAACTGCACCGCAAAATCAGCATTTTGGGCAAAAACAACTATAAAACCTCTATCCCGTAAACAATACATCGCCCAATTTTTTAAAGATTGTTTATGGGGTTCATGAGGAATTGGAGGATTAGTAATTACATCTGCAATCACTTTTAAAACTTTTTCCATGTTCGGATTGAATCAGAATCACAACCAACTCCCATCATAAACCCATCTGGGTCATAAAAGTATAGCGGTTTCCGCTCTTACAGCACTTTCTAATCTTATCAAGTACAGTTTTTTATCGCCAAACCCGCAGGGACTGCGCCCTCCATTGTGTTTCATGAGAACGAGAATTGCTGTATGAGGTACATCTTAACCCCCTATCGAAGAGCGGAGAGGGAGTTGGGGTTCATTAAGGTTTTCAAACCCACGCAGGTGGGTTTCGCCTGTGTAGACGCGGTTTCTAACCGCCCAGATATGTATGAATTGAGGCTGAGAGAGCTTCTTTACCCACTCACTGACTTTTCAAATAACCCTAATGAACAAATAATTTGCGCTTCCTGTTGTCTATCATCAGGATGAATCACACACAGGGAATTATTATCACGTAAAGAAATAATCATTGTTGCTAATTGTTCATCACTAATCCCACTTTTCAACTGCCGATTAAGTTTAACAATCGTCGTTTCCTTTAATGGATAAAGATAGATTTCTTCAACCGCCTTTTTCAAAGTTTGCCAATCTTCACCTAATGCAAATAACGGAGTTTTTGTTTCCGTCTTCTTAATATAAGCATCTAATTTATAATAAGTTCGATATCTCGCGCTTTTAGGGCTGCCTAATTGTCCTCCCGTTAATTTTTGCTGTTCTAATATTAAATCAGCCCCTTGCGAGACAATTTCATGATGGTTGGGATGCTTTTCTAAAGGGGGTGTATTCCGGTTACATCTCGCCATTCTCAAAATTCGCATTTGCGATTGAGTGACACTTTCTCCTTCCTGATTTATCCAAGCTAAAGCATCTGTACCATCAGCAGTGCGAAGATACATTAACACCCCTTCAGGATCTAAATTTGTTCCCTGATATTCCCGCGTAGAATAGATAACATTAGGCAGATTTTTAATAATCTTCTCTAAATCAGGATCAGCATCTATGGCATTTTTCCAAATTTGAAAAGCTTCCGATGTTAAATCAACCTCTCCATCTTCTGCTTCATCCAAAATACCAGACTTTTCATGATAAAGATCAAGAATTTCTTGATAGGAAAGAGTATCTTCAAAAAATGCCTCATCTGTTCCTACCACATTAGCATTTTCTTGTAATCTTTCACCTAATCTTCCGCGCAGATTAATTAATTCCTCCACTCCTTCCGCAGGTAAAAAGGAATAACAGAAAATTTCTGCGGCTTTCTGGCCAATTCTGTCCACCCTTCCCGCTCTTTGAATTAAACGAATAATTGCCCAAGGTAAGTCATAATTAATAATTATCCGACAATCTTGTAAATTTTGACCCTCACTTAAAACATCAGTCGCAATTAAAATTCTCACTTGTTGTTCTTGGGGAATATTTTGTTGATTACTTTCTGGACTAAACCGATATGCTAAAGTTGTGGGATCATTTATTTTTCCTGTCACTAAAGCAACTTGGGGAATATCCGCTTTTTCTAAAGATGCTTGTAAATAACGCGCTGTATCAGCAAATTGAGTAAAAATCAAGATTTTCTCATCTACATGAGTTTCTGTGACTAATTTTTTCAATGTTTGGAATTTCTGATCTTGTTGATAGTTCCATTCCCCGCAGTTATTTAATAATTTTAATAACAATAAAGCATCTTCTCGTAAATGTTTTTTTAATTCAGCATTAAATAATCGAGAATTTAGCCATTTAAACCGTTGTGGGTATTTATTTGCATAAAGTTGATAAATAACTTCTGCTTGACGTTTATATTCCGCTTCTTTGCTGGTTAAACTTGCAAAACTAATTTCATCACCTGCATCATTGTCATCATCAGCTATTTCAAAATCTAAAGCTGTAGAATTAATATTATCAGCATCTTCATCATTATTAGTCGTATCTAAAAACTCTGCATCCTGTGTACCAATCGGAATATCTAACTTATTTTCTAACGCATAAAGATAAACATAATTTCGCAAAATATGCCGTTCTAAAGACTCTAAAAAAGCAATTCCACTACTTTCCAATCTTTTAAATAAATTCGTGCGACAAAAACCCATTAACCGTCTTCCCGCACGAGATAAACCATTTAAAATCTGTTGTTCTGTTGCTGTGGGAGGTTGTTTATATTTATCTAAAGTGTAATTTCCCAAGCCGTAACGGGGTAAAGATAGAGAATTGATAATTTCGACAACTTCACTAGCATATAACTTTCCATAATGATCATTTTCGACATTACTAATAGTGAATTTAGCAGTTTTTGGAATCCGCACCGGAAAATAAGAACGATTACCATCAGTAAATTGTAAATATTTACGTCCACTTATCGGATCTGTTTCTGCATAATTATTTTTAATAAAACTACGAGTTCGCCTAATCATATACCGATTCATTAATTGTTGCCAATCTTCAAAATACTCGCTTTTTTCAAATGCTGCTAAAGTTTTGACATCAGTTTGTGGATATTTACGTTTAAATTCATGTTCACCACCTAATTTTGTAATTAAATTGTCTGGTTTAATCCCTAAATATTTTGATTCAGGAACGAATAACCGTAACTGTGCAGATAAGTCAAAATAGCTTTTATTATAAGGAGTTGCAGTCAGTAAAATACACCGACTTCCGCTTTGTTCTATATATTCTTTAATAGCTGCATAACGTTGTCCTTCTCGATTTCTTAAATTATGACTTTCATCTATTAAAACTAACCGAAACCGCGCGGGAATTGTAGATAATATTTTCGTGACTTTACTAATAGAAATTACCTTAGCTGCTAACCCATATTCATCCTTATATTTTTCCCACATAGAAACAAGATTTTTAGGACAAATAATCAAGGTACTAATCCCCAGTTCATCTTCAATAATTTTCGCTATAGCTGTCCCCACTAAAGTCTTTCCTAATCCTACCACATCCCCAACCATCACCCCACCACGACGGTTAACATAGTGGGCGGCTATTTTTACCGCTGCTGCTTGAAAAGGAAATAATTGAAAGTCTGAAGGTATTTGATATTGACTTAAACCATCTCGCGCTTCTTGGGAGAGATGATAAGCCATTTTTAGATAAACATAATAAGGATCAATTAACTTATCTGTCGCCCAACTTTCATCTATAATTTCTGCTAATTGTTCAGAAATATCTAAACAAAAATTATCTTGCCAACGTTCATTAAACCAAGTTTGTAATTTATTTGTAGCATCATGATCTAAAATATCAACATTTAATTCTCCCTGTGCTGATAAACCAGAAAAGGTTAAATTACTACTTCCTAAAAAACCGATAGCGGGTAAATTTGCATGATTTTGAGGAACTAAATATAATTTCGCGTGGAGAGGATGACGTAAATAGAGTTTCACAACTACTTTTTTAGCTTTTAATTGTGATTTAAGTCTTTTTAAACCCAACTCATCAGCATTATTGGGTTTTCCAATCATTAACTGTTGGCGAAGTTCCTGAACAATGCGTTTTTGCAGTTGCAAAGATTTACTTCTATCTATGGGTTTTTGGGATATTCCTAAACCTAACATCTCATGAAGTTCATCTTTAGGCAGTTTTTGCATTCCAATTAATAACCGACAACAATTATTTTCTCCGCCGGTAAATTGTTCAATTTCTTCCTGTATTAATTTCCATCCTCGCAAGTTAAAATAACCGACACAAAAATCAGCCCTATTTGCAGATTGCAGGCTTTTTTTGAGTATAGGTAATAGTTGATCATTAATATTATCAAAAATCCGGGGCATAGTTTTTTATATTAGTTAATTGTTTGAATTATAGCATATTTCTATATTCCCGATTTCTACAATCAATTTATCATTTATTTACAAAAGTTAAAAAGAAATCGGGAATATATTTATTTATAGTAATTTCTCAGCATACTTTTCTAACCAAACCTGCAAAGTATTTTCATCAATTTCTCCAGATGCTAAACTCTCTAAGACTAATATAATCTCTGGTTCTGGTGCATTAAAATCATAACCATTCAACCGCAGAAAAACATACATTGTCATAAAAGCAGTACGTTTATTTCCATCCACAAATGGATGATTTTTACATAATGCAAAACCATAAGCTGCTGCTAATTCCCAAATAGAAACATGAGTTTGATAGTAAAAACGATGACGAGGACGGGCTAAACTAGCCTCTAATAAGGGGTAATCTCTAATACCAGATAAACCCCCATATTCATAAATCAAACCCTCATGGATAGCAAGTGCCATTTCTTCTGTTAACCAATTTGGTTCATTCACTTAGCTAATTCCTGGAGTGCATGATGAAATTTTTTACTACCTTCATGGTAAATTGCCATTGCTTTCTCAAATTCTGGGTTATAAGCACTCAATTGAAATCCATGTTCGGTTTCTGTTATAAATAGTGTATCTCCTTCGGAAAGATTGAGTTTTTCTAACAATTCTTTAGAAAATGTTACACCTACTGAATTACCAATTTTCTGTAATTTTAAAGTTTGTATCATGGTTTTTCCTAGGATGTGGTGACAAGTGTAGTTACTATTTTACTATAATATGGTAAGATGTTTCTAGTAATTACAGATGAGTAATATGATAGCCCAAGAAATAATGGCAAAAATTGACGAAAATGGTAACATCTCTTTAGAAACTCCTTTAATGGTTAATAAACCAAGTCGGGTTAAATTAATTGTTTTGTTTATTGAAGATGAATTAGATGAAGATGATGAATCAAAAGAATCTGTTTTAGAAAGTTTGAAAATCTCATTACAAGAAGCTAAAGCAGGTAAAGTTCATCCAATTTCAGAATTTGATGATAATCTTTATCCTTTACGTGGTAAAGTAATCCATTATGATGATCCTACCGAACCTGTAGCTTTAGAAGATTGGGAATGTTTACAATGATCATACTTGATACACATATTTGGGTGTGGTGGGTTGATGGTAATAAAAGACTTACTGAAGAATATGAAACATGGATAGCAGAACATCAAGCAGAAGGTATAGGAATTAGTATTGTTTCCTGTTGGGAAGTAGCTAAATTGGTAGAAAAAAATAGACTAAATTTTTCCTGTTCGATTACTGAATGGTTAGAATTAGCGTTAGCTTATCCAGGAGTACAATTATTAAATTTAAACTTACCTATCATCATTGATTCAACTCAATTAAATGGTTTTCATAGTGATCCTTTTGATCAAATGATTGTCGCAACTGCTAGATATTATAATTCCTATTTATTAACTGCTGATAGCAAAATTATTAATTATTCCCAAGTTAAAACATTGTAATTGTAGGGGTAATTCATGAATTACCCCTACGTTGACGTTATTTAAGCATATCCCGATAAGCATTTAACCCACATTCCGCACCCCAAAATATTACAGAGGGAAATTACGGAGATGAAAATCGAAGGGAGCATCAAAACAAACAGACAAAGTGAAAAAAGGCATTTGAGAAACAGTAAATCACCAAAAATGTCATCAAAATCTATTC
>NZ_JAQMSE010000260.1:0-2593 GCF_028330045.1 Aphanizomenon sp. CS-733/32 | reverse complement strand
TTGTTGTCCGAGGTTGACAGAACCGGGATAGTATTGAACAGTGAGTTGGGCTTTGATGGTCTTTTTGATCTCAGTCCCTCCATGCAACCTTCGTATGATCAATTGTTTAGTTAGTGATCAGGAGGCCAAAGTGCAGAGAAGGTGTGAGCGAAATCGGAAATGTCGTGAAAATGATGGTAAATGCCAGGTTAAATAACTCGCAATCATGAAAGAAACTACTTTACAGCCAGAATTAATAATTGAAGCAGGACGCGCAGAAAAGCAATATTGGCAAGATTTATGGCGATATAGAGAGTTATTTTACTTCTTAGCATGGCGAGATATTTTAGTTAGATATAAACAAACAGCCATTGGGATTGTTTGGGCGCTAATTCGTCCTTTTTTGACAATGGTAGTTTTTACAGTAGTATTTGGACAATTAGCAAAATTACCATCAGAAGGTGCGCCCTATCCAATTCTTGTATTTTCCGCCATGTTACCTTGGCAATTCTTCTCTAATTCCCTTTCAGAGTGTAGTAATAGTTTAATTAGTAATGCCAATTTACTGTCTAAAGTCTATTTTCCTAGATTGGTAGTACCCACTAGCGCGGTAGTAGTTAGCTTTGTAGACTTTATGATTTCTGGGATAATCTTATTGGCTCTAATGGCTTGGTATAACTTCATTCCCACTTGGCGAATTTTCACCTTACCCTTATTTATCGGTGTCGCCTTTGCAGCTTCAATGGGTGCGGGTTTGTGGTTAGCTTCCTTGAATGTGCAATATCGAGATTTCCGGTTTATTGTGCCATTTATTGTCCAGTTTGGTTTATATATCTCACCTGTAGGATTTAGTAGCACTATTGTTCCTGAAAAGTGGCGGTTTCTCTACTCCTTAAATCCAATGGTGGGAGTAATTGATGGTTTTAGATGGGCAATTTTGGGCGGTAATTCCCAGTTATATTTACCAGGTTTTATGCTTTCTATGGCTCTAGTCGTTTTACTATTAGTGAATGGGATTTGGTATTTTCGGAAGATGGAACGAACTTTTGCAGATGTGATTTAAGATCAAATTCTCAAGTATACTAAACACGGTTGAGAGATGGACTTTTGTAAAATCACGAAAAACCCTGATTTGTAGGGGTAAAGCAAGAGCTTCATTGGTGTCAACTTAAGCTCAAATCCCTACCACATCTCATTCCCAGTCAGAGACTGGGAATGAGATGAAAAACCCTGATTTGTAGGGGTTTAGCACTGCTGAACCCCCACCTACAGAATTAAATAATTAAGCCGTGTTGAGTATAGATAGATATAAGCTGTTACGCAGCTAAATTTGATAACCATAATTTACTTGAACTTTGTAGTGCGGGCATCTTGCCCGCTTGAATTATACAAACTAAATGCACAACAGCTTACGAGGGGTTTAGCACTGCTAAACCCATACGCATCTGGGTTCTTTGTCATTTGGCAAAAGTTTAAATCTTACCCGTGTTTAGTATATTATTCCGATTTAACAAAAATGCGTGAACATGATCCTGACTGGGATATTACAATTTCCTTAGAGTTCTCCAATTAAAAAAATATCCCAAAATTTATGGTGGTGCAGGCCGAAAAGCCCGCTAATAATACAAGAACGGGCAAGATGCCCATCCCACGAGATTGGATCATCTTTTTTGTGGAGTTCTCTTAGAAGAGACAATTAAGCAGATAGTTGAATCTTGGCAACAGCGATTAAATACAGGAGACAATTAACAATGTATCAAAGTGATGTGTAGTGCAAAAGTAGGGTGTGTTAGCGATAGCGTAACGCACCATTTCAGGTTAAGTCAGAATTGCAGGTTATTAAATTTGCGTTCCTTAGCCAGTCAAGATATAACTTTAATAACGTTTAAGGGTTTTATTTAATGCTTGTTTTTGATCCTGCAACAATGAATGTTACTCGATTTACTCTTGCCATAGGCCTTGTAGATGGGGGTTACTATGAAATGGCAAGGGCAGAAATTTTGAGTCAAATAGGACGAGACTTTGGTCAGTTATCAGCAGAACAGACAAAACAGATTGAGAAATTACCAGTACCTCAATTAGAATCTCTAGCAAAAGCTCTATTAGATTTTGACGGATTGGCAGATTTAGAGGTCTGGTTAGCGGAGCTGTGAGAAAAACCGCATTGGTGATCATATTTGCTATTATTCCGACTTACAGCAATTGGAAATCGCTGTAACAAAAATGCGTGAACATTATCCTCACTGGGATATTACAATTTCCGGCGTTGCTGAATCGAGGTATGAAATTTCCAAATTGAACCTTTAAAAATCTTACCTTTGCGTCTACTCTTCGAGATCACGAAGCGTGATTGCGCCTTTGGGTGAGACTAAAATTCATACCCTTAATCAGCAACGCCCAATTTCCTTAGAAGAAACTATTAAGCAGATAGTTGAATCTTGGCAACAGCGATTAAATACAGGAGATAATTAATAATGTATCAAAGTGATGTGTATAGCAAACCTAGCTATGAGCCATTACCTCCTCAACAAACACTGCCAACGATGTATGATTTACCTAGCGAAGATCCAGAGGAGCCAGGGTTGCCAGACGAATTTCACCTTTTACAACCAGA
>NZ_JAQMSE010000259.1:0-10368 GCF_028330045.1 Aphanizomenon sp. CS-733/32 | reverse complement strand
TGATGGGGTGTCGTCGATTGGTCAGAGATTATGAGTTATTACCGGAAACATCAGAGACTTTTATTTACCTTGCCATGATTCGGATCATGGTGAGGCGATTAGCATAAAATTTTACCCATCAAAACTTTTCAAACACCCTCTAAGGTAGAGATAGTTTCCCCTTCCTCATCTCCCCAAGTATCTAACCAATCACCCTCAACATCATCACAATACAAATAGGCTGCATCTAGCCCATATTTCATGATATCATTCTCTAATTGACGGGCTGCTTCTATATGTTGTAAAAAATTATCTAATTTCTCTTGACTGTTAGTTGGTTCTTTGTTAAGCATGATTACTCAATTTCCTATTGATAAGAATACACAATATTAATATTCCCCAAAAATAAAATAACAATTGTCAACACCGCAACCAGACCAGCAAAAAATTTTGTCAGTTGAGAATAAATCCTTTGTAATTGATTTCTTTAATCCTGTTCATCCTTCAATCCTGGACATCCTGATTCTGACAATTACCAGTTGCAGAAAAGTCATATTTCCCACAACTGGCATAACTTACCATTACCAATCCCTAACCTTATCTACGACTATCAAGTAAAGTATGGCGAGAAAAAATGCCCTTCAACTTTAAATTAGTGAAGACATTTATAGAATTTACTAATTCTCGTTGTTCAGAACTTAAGTTTAATGCTTCCAAAGCTTGATCAATATTATTACCATTATGTAATTCGTGAGCAAGCAATTCACGTTGAGATAAATCTAAAATTGCCGCAATTTCTTTATTTCGCCGCTGACGAATTGCTTGTAATGCTTGATTTTCTTGGGGAGTAAAATCATATTCAGATAATTTGATATTATCGTTAATTTCTCCAGAGTTGGTGAAGAAGTGACTAGCATAAGCAAAAGGAACTGACCAGGAGAAAAAGGTAATGGTAAAAATCAGAGCCAAAGTCAATAACCGTTGTGTTAATTTATTAATCATGTTGATTTTGAGGTTAATAACAGCTTAAGTTAAATTCTAACTAGGGAAAGAGTAGCCTAGACAATTTTCCTATTTCTGGGTGCGATCTGCCAAAGAGAAACAAGCATTAATCAGCACTTATTTAATAGAACAAATTTACTAGTCATGAAATGACATAAATCCTGAGTTCAAGACGGTGACAAGGAAATCAGGCTGTTTCTATATTTGAGGTGAGCTAAAGTAGATAATGTTTTCTCTATGACTAAATTCAGAAATTGATCATCAAGATAATTATTTTGCCAATAGATTGTAAAAAAATGTAAAGCCTGTATATTTAGATTAGATAATACATATTTTTGTCAGTTCATCATAAATTAGAAGTTTCAAAATTAATATCATACACATAGAGTTTTAACTATTCGTTCCTTCAACTTGTTATCAGCTATGTCATCACCTGAGCCTCAAACCGATGTTAAAGAAATTCCCCCGTCTCCCCCTAAATCCAATCGGTGGCCGCGGTTGCTATTGGCCGCACTGTTATTAATTGGGGGTGTCAGCGGGATAGCTTGGAAATTGCTACATCCTGAAAAACCAAGTCCAGCAGTGGCTAATGCGCCACCTCCAGGGGTTAAAGTTAAACTATCACCAGTGCAAACAGGTACGGTTGAAGATAGTACGGAATATATAGCCAGTTTAGAATCTCGGCGTTCAGTCAATCTCCAGCCGAGAATTCAAGGTCAGGTTTCCCAAATATTCGTGAAATCGGGAGATGCAGTTTCCTCCGGGACTGCGATTCTGCAAATAGATTCTCAACAGCAACAAGCCGCAGTTAGTAGTTTATCCGCCGCTGGTCGAGGTTCACAAGCGCAACTTGAAAATGTTCGCGCTACTCTGAAATCTTTACAAGCAGAACGTTTAGCAAATATTGCTGATCTGCGTTTAAATCAGCAAGAGTATAAGCGTTATTCTGAATTAGCTGCACAAGGGGCTGTATCTCGTCAGACTAAGGATTTATATGCTAACAAACTGGCGACAGCAAAAGCCCAACTAGGGGCGATAGATTCCCGCATTCAGGCTCAAATAGCTACCATATCCCAGGTAGAAAAATCTTTACAACAAGCTGATGCCAATATTAGACAGCAACAAATTCAACTTCAATATTATACAATTACTGCTCCCTTCTCTGGAACTGTAGGTGATGTTCCCGTGAAGGTAGGGGATTTTGTGAATACTTCCACACCATTAGCTACGATTACCCAAAACCGACCTTTGGACGTTAAAATTCAGGTTCCCTTGGAAAAAGGTACACAATTACGTCCAGGATTGCCTGTGGAATTAATTAACGCTCAGGGTAAAATTATTGGTAATAGTAGTATCTTCTTTATTTCTCCTAATATAACAAATAACTCTCAATCAATATTAGTGAAGGCACTTTATAACAATGATAATGGGCAACTTCGATCTGATCAATTAATTCGGGCTAAGGTGATTTGGAATCAACGTTCTGGGGTGCTAGTTCCCACTACAGCCATATCTCGAATCGCTGGGGAAACTTTTGTATTTGTAGCCGAAACGGGAAAATCTCCTCAAGGTGGTTCTCAATTAATAGCTAAACAAAAACAGGTGAAATTAGGCAATATTAAAGGGAATAATTATCAAGTAATCGAGGGATTACAAAGAGATGAAAAATTAATTGTTTCAGGAATACAAAATCTCAGAGATGGACTACCAATAATTCCTGAAAATTAGGTGACAGTTGACAGGTGACAGGTGACAGTTAAGAGGGAATAGGAAGAATCACCAATTACCAATTACCAATTACCAATTTATGTTTGTTGATTTCTTTATTAAAAGACCGGTATTTACCAGCGTCTGCGCTATTATCATTTTACTTGTTGGTGCAATCAGTATTCCCGCATTGCCTACAGCCCAGTATCCAGAGATTAGTCCTACGCAGATTATCGTCAATTCTAATTATGTTGGCGCTAGTGCGGAAATTGTTGAAAGTACTGTCACAACGATTTTAGAGCGGCAAATTAACGGTGTCGAAGGCATTAAATATATGACTTCGAGTAGTAGTAATGATGGTAGTAGTACGATTACTGTCACATTTGATGCTTCACGGGATAAGGATATTGCCGCCGTTGATGTGCAAAACCGCGTCACCTCGGCTGAACCCCAGTTACCAGAAGCGGTGAAGCAAACAGGAGTGACTGTGAGTAAACAGTCTAACAATATTCTGTTAGCGATCGGTTTGTTTAGTGATAATAAAGCCTTAAATAACGTCTTTTTAAGTAATTATGCTGATTTATACTTAGTAGATACCCTGAAGCGGATTAAAGGTGTCAGTGAGGCGCGGATTTTTGGTGAACGTCGCTATGCAATGCGTCTGTGGCTTGACCCGAATAAGTTGGCTAGTCGGAATCTGACTACTGATGATGTGATTAATGCCCTGAATGAACAAAATTTACAGGTGGGTGCGGGGAAAATTGGACAAGAGCCAGCCGTAGATGGTCAGATGTATCAAATTGACTTGAGGGCAGTTAGTAGGCTGACGGAGGTTGAGGAATTTGAAAATGTGGTAATTAAAACTGCTGGTGACGGTAGTTTGATTAAGTTGAAAGATGTGGGAAGGGCGGAACTGGGAGCGCAAAACTATAGTTCATTTCTCCGGTTTAAGGGGAATGAAGGTGTAGGGATTGGGATATTTCCGACACCGGGAAGTAATGTTTTAAACGTTGCTAATTTGGTCAAAAAGGAAATGGTGCGATTATCCCAAAGTTTTCCACCGGGCATGAAATATCAAGTGGCATTTGACACCACTACGATTGTAGAGGAGTCTTTGGCAGAAGTGGTAAAAACTCTTCTAGAGGCGATCGCTCTGGTAATTCTCGTGATCTTTATTTTCCTCCAAGATTGGCGCACCATCTTAATTCCTGTGATCACCATTCCTCTGTCATTGGTGGGGACTTTCGCCTTTGTCAAAGCCTTTGGTTTTTCCATCAACACCTTAACCATGTTTGGTTTAACCCTCGCCACAGGAATGGTAGTTGATGACGCAATTATTGTCGTGGAAAACATTTCCCGCTTAATTGAAGAAGAAGGAATGACACCACGACGAGCCGCTTCAGTCTCCATGCAAGAGCTATTTGGGGCTGTAATTGCTACTTCCCTAGTATTAATGGCGGTATTTGTCCCCGTCGCCTTTTTCCCCGGTGCAACTGGACAAATTTACAAACAATTTGCCCTGACAATCGCCTTTTCGATCGCCATTTCCACATTTTTGGCTCTCACCCTCACCCCTTCTCTTTCTGCCTTATTATTGCGGCAAACACCCGCACCTAGAGGGATTTTTGGTTGGGTATTCGGTCGAATCAACTGGTTTTTAGAAGCCATGGGTTGGGGATACGAGCGCTCTTTAAGATTTTTAACGAGAATAAAAGCGATTATTCTCCTGTTATTTATCGCTTCATTAGGTTTCACCGCTTGGTTGTACATGACCGTACCCACCGCATTTCTCCCCGACGAAGACCAAGGTTATTTCATTACCATTATCCAAGGACCAGAAGGTTCTTCACTCAAATACACCAGTAAAGTCATGAGTGAGGTAGAAGCAACAATCCTCAAATTACCAGAAGTTACAGGGACTTTTGCCATTGGAGGTTTTGGTTTTAGTGGTAGCAGTGCTAACAGCGGTGTAATTTTTACAACTCTCAAATCCTGGGACGAACGCAAACAATCAAATCAAACAGTCCAAGCCATTATTGGTAATTTAAGAAAAAGCTTTTCAGGAATTACCGAAGCTAGAGTTTTCCCCGTTAACCCCCCCGCAATTCGTGGTTTAGGTAGTTTTAGTGGGTTCCAATTTCAATTACAAGACATAGCCGGCACTAACAGCTTAAATTCTATGCTGCAAACCGTTGGTCAGTTCATGATCCAGGGAAATCAAACCCCCGGACTGCAAGCCGTATTTAGCACCTTTACCGCCAATACACCCCAAATCTTAATTGAAGTTGACCGCAACAAAGCTAAATCTCTACAAGTTTCTATTGACAACATTTTTAAAACCCTGCAAACTTATTTGGGTTCAAGATATGTCAACGATTTTAATTTTCTTTCCCGCACATATCGGGTATATATCCAAGCAGATGCTCAGTTTCGTTCCAATCCTGATGATATCGGTTTATTAAATGTGCGTTCTGCAACTAATCAGATGATTCCTCTGAGTAGTTTGGTCAAATTAACTCCCACAACAGGAGCGCAAACTATTAATCATTACAACTTATTTCGTTCCATTGAAATTAACGGTTCTCCCGCTCCTGGTACTAGTTCTGGACAAGCAACTTTAGCTATGGAACAACTAGCTAAAAAGATATTACCCACAAGCATGGGATATGAATGGTCAGGTATTGCGGCTCAGGAAAAAGAATCTGGTGGACAAGCACCGATCATTTTTAGTTTGGGATTACTTTTCGTCTTTTTAGTCTTAGCTGCTCAATATGAAAATTATGTTGACCCTTTGATTATTATGTTGTCAGTTCCCTTGGCTATTATGGGAGCTTTAGCATCACAATCATTACGAGGTTTAAACAATGATGTATTTTGCCAAGTTGGGTTAGTCATGTTAATTGGTTTAGCCAGTAAAAACGCAATTTTAATTGTCGAATTTGCTAACCAATTACGAGAACAGCAAGGTTTATCAATTACCAAAGCCGCCGTAGAAGCAGCACAAGGTCGGTTACGTCCTATTCTCATGACGGCTTTTTCGACTTTGTTAGGAATTTTTCCCCTAGCAACTGCTACAGGTGCGGGTGCAGCAAGTCGTCAATCTCTGGGTACTGCGGTATTTGGGGGAATGTTTGTGGCGACTTTTTTAAGTTTATTTATTGTGCCAATCCTTTATATTATCATTGGTACAATTCGCCAACGTTTGCAACCAGTTCATCATTCTTCCCATTTAGAAATGCAAGAAGAAGATCATGTTTCATTAAGATAGTAGGTTTGTAGGGGCGGGGTTTCCCCGCCCTCCATTGTATTACTGTTGTAGAGCCAATTTTTTTAGCATTTAAGGAGATATATAATGATAGACCAAACTCAATTAGTAGATGTTCAGCAGTGGATTAAAACCCGTGCTTCTCTAGATGCCAACGAGTCAAATTTTTTAAGTTGGACAGGAAATATTTATAGTTTTATTCCTGGAGAAAAACGACAATTAGTATTTAAAATTGTGGGAATGAGTGTGAGTAGGTGTATACCCACAGGTGAAGGTAGTTGGGATTTTACTTCTAGAGAATTAACCTATTACCTCAAACCAGAAACCAAAGAGATCTTACATAAATGGGAAAATCCTTGGACACAGGAAACAGTCACCGTTATGCACGTTGCCAATAGTCCTGTTCAGGGTAAATTTAAAGGTCAATTACCTGTGCAATTAGACGGAGAAAAAACGAATTTTGTATTTGATATCTTTCCTAATTATCCCAATCCTTTAGCCGAAAACCCCGAATTTGCTGATTATTGTCCAGGAGGAATTTATCAAGCAGCAGAACTATTTAAAATCTCTGTTCCCACAGCGGATTTAGAAAATTTACAATTAAATTCAGTTACACAATTAAGCATATCCTGGGATAGAATTGGTCAATGGTTGCCCTGGATGAAAATGGGTGAACATCCTGGTTATTTAATCTACAGTGCTACAGGTAAAAAAGTTAGTGGATTAACAGAATTACATCCAATTTTACAACGGGAGATTAACACTCGCGTTCCTTTATATAAAGCAGCCCCAAAAAGTTATATTGAGGGAGAAGATATGACATCTTGGCTTTATTTTCAAAAGCATTTTTCCGCATATTTAGCTGGAGAAATATTCCCCATACCAGCACCAGCAGAAGATTAACTAACAATTAAGTAGGTTGGCGTTAAAAATTGTCGTTATGGCAAGGCAAGAGGCAAGAGATTTTGGGCGATTTTACTTTTCTGTACACAGATTGGTTTTATTGTGTTCACTTACTTACAGCAGTTTTCATGTATTTAGACCAAACTCTTGATTCCTCTCTGCGGCTCTGCGTCTGGAGCGTGAAACAAAAAAATGTGGTTCATTTACCCGAAAATCGCTGTAATTACAACTTTTGCATATTGTGACTCAGAGGATCAAAATTTCTCGGAAATTTGGTGCTTTCATCATAATATGCACGATTTAAATTCGCGCCATACAACTTAGTATAATGCAGCCTGGCACCTCGAAGATTTGCTTCAGTGAGATTAACACCGGATAAATTTGCTCTTGTCAAATTTGCCTTGACTAAATTTGCTCTACTCAAATCTGCTCCCCAAAGTTTAGCTTTAGCTAAGTTAGCTTCACTTAAATCCGCTCCCCATAAATTAATCCCTGGTAAATAAGCATTAATTAGTTTAGCTTTGATTAGTTGAGCAGAAACAAAATATGTTTCACCCGCAAGATAACGCCGTTTTAGTTCCTCAGTTTCCATATTTAACCTACTTGAGCCACAAAACCTCTATCCTCAGAATACTGCTTAAATTATTTGTTGGTGTGTTCTTTGCACAAAAATTTCTGCTTATACAAAATATAAATAGTATTATTAAGAACTAGTAAATTAATACTATTTGTGGAAGTGCAGCTATTTGACACATAAAAAACGCCTGAGTTTTTAACCCAAGCGTTCCCCGTATAACTTTCTACCAATTCACTACTATTGTAACATTTAAAACCTGCGACTCAAATAACAGAAAGTATAAGCAGCGCCAGGAAAATTGTAACAAATATCAGATGAAGTGGTATCACTCCTTGCATTCATTCAGGATATCTCTTTTAAAGTCAAATTGCTAGTGTAGGAAGTGACACTTTCTTAACTGACACTAGTTAGAAATGAATCCTAGTAGATAGTAGTTGATCAAACACGGCTAAATGGTAAATATCCCAGTATTCCTGTATAAAGATTTTATAGTTGCCCTAATTATATTTCCACTGAGTTATTTTATGGGGCGATTAAAAGCAATAATCTTGAGAAAACCCTGGATAGAAAGCAAGAGTTTCTCAAGTTATTTGTTTCATTGCCGTTTGATGATGATGCTTCTTTCATTTATGGAAGAATTCGTGGAGAATTATCAGCGAAAGGAATTATTATTGGTGCTAATGACTTACAAATTGCGGCTATTGCTATGGTAAATAATTTGATATTAGTAACGCATAATGTCCGGGAGTTTAGCCGGGTAAATGGTTTACGGTTTGAGGATTGGAAAATTTAACGTTAAAGGGGAAAGTTTTCGTTAGCAAGGAAACGCATGAATTAGGCAGGAATAGCGTAGATTTTTTCAGATTTTAGGGAAGCACTAGCATAGGCAAGACAGGCCTGAATGTCTGCAAGGGTAATACCTGGATAATTACGCAAAATTTCGTCATTACTCCAGCCTTGGGACAATGGGAACTGACAAGTTAGTGCTTGCGCGATTCCTACAGAGCGCTTCGCTATCGCTTTCGTTATATCCCACCACAACCGAATATATTAGATAAAATAAATCATAGTGTGGAGTTTCCTTGCGTCTACCTAACCTACAATAGTTGTAAGTTTAGAAAAGGAGGATTTTTAATTATGACTCAAGCAGTAGAAAGGCAAAAATCTATTTTAGAAATAGTCCAAAATCTAACCCCTCAACAACAGGAGGAGGTTTTAAATTTTATTGAGTTTTTACAGTTCAAGTCACAAAAGTATGATATATCCACAAAAGGTAAATCCCAGCAAAAATCACCAGAGGAATTAGGCTGGCCTCCTGGTTTTTTTGAACAAACTTATGGTAGTTGTCAAGATGATCCGATTGTTATTGATGATGAGGATAATTTTGCCCAAAGAGAAGAAGCTGCATGATTTATTTGCTAGATACTAATGTTTGCGCTCGTTATCTTAATGGTAAGTCTTTGGCAATTCGGCAGCGATTACGATCAACAAATCTTGCGGATATTGCGGTTTGTTCTGTGGTTAAAGGTGAGTTATTTTATGGGGCGATGAAAAGTAATAATCTTGAGAAAACCCTGGATAGACAGCAAGAGTTTCTCAAGTTATTTGTTTCATTGCCCTTTGATGATGATGCTTCTTTCATTTATGGAAGAATTCGTGCAGAATTATCAGCGAAAGGAATTATTATTGGTGCTAATGATTTACAAATCACGGCTATTGCTATGGTAAATAATTTGATATTGGTAACGCATAATGTCCGAGAGTTTAGCCGGGTAAATGGTTTACGGTTTGAGGATTGGGAAATTTAACATTTAACACTCTTTCAATAATTGCAGTGTCACCATTTAAGAAACTAACTGCAAGAGAAGTATCATCTTATATTGCACCAATAAACTGAATTGCTAGGGACAAAAATTCCTCCGCGCGGTCAATCTGTTCTGCGGCTTGATCTATTGTGACGGCGTTCAATTGTCCGTAGTCGCCAGTGGTTCGCAGTTCTTGTGCTTCAATCAGAAATCGGTGAAAATGTGTTGGGACTAGTTGAGGTTTGGCAAATTCTCGCCCAAAGGCAGCAATAACCGCTGAATGTTTGGAAAATGAAAGTCTCTTACCTTCTAAAAATGCTTCTGCAATGTAGAACATGGCGTAGTAGGCGCGGGAAGTTGCGTAGTCTGGGAAGTTGTTGTTAAGTAAGAGTTTTGCCGCTTCTAAACTCTGTTGAGCTTTGAGCAGGAGTTCCCGTTGTTCCTCTGTCATAGAAAAACGCCTTCTTTACGGATATTACGAAGCAAAGAACCGTTGCGGGTTTGGTAGTGGGTTTCGTCCATGAAAAGACAGCTAATGACAACATCATAATCTAGGGAAAGATCAGCGATCGCCTTTCCTGTGCGTTTAATTTCTTCACCAGGGTTAACGGGAGGTTTCAGCACCACCAACACATCTATATCTGATCCGGGTTCTGCATCACCACGAGCTTGAGAACCAAAGAGGGTGAGGTTTTGTAGGCGATCGCCATACAGGTCAGTGAGTTCTTGTTTGAGGCGAGTGAGAATAGGTTTTAGGTTAATGTTCATGGTTATAAGGGCGATCTGAACTTTTCACAGGAATTAGGCATACAATAGCTGATTGTGAATTTCATCAGCCATTAACGTATTTACCAAAATACCAACCCGTTGTGCGATTTCATAGGCATTTTTCTGGGGGACAACAATAATTCCAAAATGCTGTTTGTCCTCCTCGATGTATTGAAAATGCAGTCGTTCAAAATCAACTCGGTTATGGGTGAGGATACATCTATTTAGCTTAATCAGCAGAAGCCCCACGTCTCACTCTTAGGAGCGTGGGATGAATGCGCGTGAGTTGAGTTGCGTAGCCCAAATTGTATTTGAGCGTAGCGAAAACAAAGAAGGCTACAGCGACGAAACGAACAAAATAT
>NZ_JAQMSE010000258.1:0-4470 GCF_028330045.1 Aphanizomenon sp. CS-733/32 | reverse complement strand
CCTGTAACCTGTAACCTGTAACCTGTAACCTGTAACCTGTAACCTGTAACCTGTAACCTGTAACCTGTAACCTGTAACCTGTCCCCGTGGCGTAGCACCTGTCACCTGTCACCTGTCACCTGCTGTAAAATATGTGAAAATTATCTTTTGTTCTCAACAACAGTGCTACGCTTGACGGTATTCGGGGCAATGGCACGATAAAATTCTATAACGATAAAATGTAATAAAGGTCTAAATGGCAGAAACACTATTTTTCAACGCCCTGCGGGAAGCTATTGACGAAGAAATGGCACGCGATTCTAGCGTATTCGTTCTAGGCGAGGACGTGGGACACTACGGCGGTTCTTATAAAGTTACTAAAGACTTACACCAAAAGTATGGTGATCTGCGAGTTTTAGATACCCCCATTGCAGAAAATAGCTTTACAGGGATAGCTGTAGGGGCTGCTATGACTGGGTTAAGACCGATTATTGAAGGGATGAATATGGGCTTTTTGCTCCTCGCCTTCAACCAAATTTCTAACAACGCGGGTATGTTACGCTACACCTCCGGTGGTAACTTTAAAATCCCTATGGTGATTCGTGGTCCTGGGGGTGTGGGTAGACAGCTAGGTGCAGAACATTCCCAACGTCTCGAAGCTTATTTCCAAGCTGTTCCTGGTTTAAAAATTGTGGCTTGTTCCACACCTTATAACGCTAAAGGATTGCTGAAAGCAGCTATCCGCGATGACAACCCTGTGTTATTTTTTGAACACGTTTTACTTTATAATTTAAAAGAAGACCTGCCAGAAACAGAATATGTACTACCGCTAGATAAGGCTGAGGTTGTTCGTCAAGGTAAAGATGTGACGATTTTAACTTATTCGCGGATGCGGTATCATGTGCTGCAAGCTGTGAAAGCTTTGGAAAAACAAGGTTATGATCCAGAAGTTATTGACTTAATTTCTTTGAAACCTCTTGATTTTGAAACTATTGGTGCATCAATTCGCAAGACTCACCGGGTGATTGTTGTGGAAGAGTGTATGCGAACCGGGGGTATTGGTGCAGAATTAACTGCTTCGATTAATGACCGCTTATTTGATGAATTAGATGCACCTGTGCTGCGGCTTTCTTCTCAAGATATCCCCACACCTTACAACGGTAATCTTGAGCGCTTAACTATTGTCCAACCAGAGCAAATCGTAGAAGCCGTCCAGAAGATGATGGCTTTGCGAGTTTAGGTAATGGGTAATGGGTAATGGGTAAGAGTTTTTTCCAATTACCAATTACCAATTACCACCTCAAACTTCTACTCACAACGCAATCAAAGAACGTTATTATAACCTTTGTTAGTTGTGAGTGATAGTATGCAAAAACAGCGATCGCTATTAGCGTTAATTATAGTTTTGGTCATCGCCGCTATTACGGTGATTGTGACAATTCCTGTCCCCTTGGGGTTGGATTTACGAGGTGGTTCACAGCTGACTATTCAGGTGAAACCAACGGCGGAAATTCCCCAAATCACCGAAAGAGAATTGGAAGCTGTGCAAAAAGTAGTCGAAGGGCGAATTAATGGTCTTGGTGTTTCTGAGCCATTAATTCAAACTATCGGTACGGATAAAATATCCGTACAACTACCGGGTGTAAATGACCCAGAACAAGCAGAACGAGTATTAGGTGGTACAGCGCAGCTAGAGTTCCGTGTCCAAAAACCGAATACAGAAACACAACTTTTCGCTTTCCAGATTACACGCAACGATCTAATAACTAAGCGAGAAGCGTTGAAAAAATCCAAAGATCAAGCCGCGATTGATAAAAATAAGGAAGAGTTTCAAAAGAATAATCAAGCGATCGCCGAATTGTTTGAAAGTACCAACCCACCCCTCACTGGCAAATATCTCAAGGATGCCTACGGTGAACCCAATCAAGGCACCAACTGGAATGTGGCTATCCGTTTTGATCAAAAAGGTGGAGAACTCTTTGCTGGACTCACCAAAGAGCTTGCTGGAACAGGTCGGAGTATTGGTATTTTTCTGGATAATGAAATGATCAGTTCACCCACCGTAGGACCAGAACACGCTGCTACTGGAATCACTGGTGGTTCTGCTATTATTACGGGTCGTTTTCAAGCCCAAGAGGCTAATGATTTAGGGGTACAATTGCGCGGTGGTGCATTACCCGTTCCTGTGGAAATTGCGGAAAGAAGAACAGTAGGCGCTACTTTAGGAAAAGATAGTATTCAAAGAAGTATCTACGCTGGTATTGGTGGTCTGACTTTAGTATTAATATTTATGGTGTGGTACTATCGCCTACCGGGAATGATAGCCAATGTTTCACTAATAATTTACTCCATACTGACTTGGGCTGCATTTTGTTTACTAAGTGTTACCCTCACTTTACCGGGAATTGCAGGTTTTATTCTCAGCATTGGTATGGCTGTTGATGCTAACGTCTTGATTTTTGAACGCACCAGGGAAGAATTACAAGCAGGTAAATCTTTATATCGTTCTGTAGAATCTGGTTTTTACCGCGCCTTTTCCAGTATTTTAGATAGTAACGTCACCACCTGGATTGCTTGTGCTGCATTATTTTGGTTAGGTTCAGGATTAGTCAAAGGCTTTGCACTTACCTTAGCTTTAGGCGTAGGGGTGAGTATGTTTACCGCAATTACTTGTAGTCGCACATTAATGTTTTTAGTTATTTCTATTCCCTCTTTGCGGAACACACAACTTTATGCTCCTAATGTGCCAGTAGCGAATAAGACAGGAGTGGCGCAATGAGATTGGATATTAACAAAGCCCGGGGTACTTGGTGGACTATTTCCGCTGTGATTATTCTGGTGGGTATCATCTCTATGGTGATATCCACCCTCAATCCCAGTATCAAAGCACCTCTGCGTCCCAGCTTAGACTTTATCGGCGGAACCAGGTTGCAATTTGTGCGAGACTGTGGCAAACCTGGTAACTGTGACCAACCCATAGATATAAACGTTGTGCGAGAAGTGGCTAAATCTCAGGGACTTGGAGATAGTAGCATACAGTTAATCTCGGAAGATGGACAGGAAAATGGCATTACTATTCGCACCAAAAATCTGGAAACGGAACAGCGGAGTAATTTGCAAAATGCCTTAACTGAAAAAATCGGTGCTTTCGACCCCCAAAAAAATCAAATTGACTCCGTTGGTGCAACTTTAGGAAAGGAATTATTTACTTCGGGAATCTTAGCTTTAATAGTTTCCTTTGTCGGAATAACTGTTTATATGGCTTTCCGATTTCAGTTGGACTATGCCTTATTAGCTATTGTGGCTTTGTTTCACGACATTCTGGTAACAACTGGAGTTTTCTCAATTTTAGGCTTAGTTTTCGGCGTTGAAGTAGATAGTCTTTTCATTGTTGCTTTGCTAACTATCACAGGTTTCTCTGTCAATGATACTGTGGTCATTTATGACCGCATTCGGGAAACTATTAAACTTCATCCTGAACAACCAATTGCTGAAGTTGTTGATGATGCCGTTAACCAAACTTTGTCTAGGTCAATCAACACCACCTTAACAACCTTACTGACATTAACTGCTATTTTCCTATTTGGTGGAGAAACCCTCCATTATTTCTCTCTGGCGTTAATTGTGGGCTTTGTAATGGGAGCTTATTCTAGTATTTTTATTGCGAGTACACTCCTAATTTGGTGGCGAGAACGCAGTGAAAATTACTCAGTTGCAACTCCTATAAATTCCCAAGAAAGTTAAATTTCACTCATTCCTAACCTTTGGCGAGGAATGTCTTGAGGCGCTGACTCCTTTAGGAATTACTTGTAGGGTGCGTCAGACCGCATAAATCTTGCCAATAAACAGATTCTTGATATCTGACGCACCCTACCAATGTTCCAGTTGTGTAAGTCCGCGCACACTATACCTTTCCTATGTATAAACCTGAAGAACCACAAGCAGTGGAATTAGACCCGGCTTTTGCTCAACAATTACAAAAACTACATAGGCTAACAGTGTATGGCCGATGGTTATTTGCCGGTTGTCTGTGGCTGACTATTGCGCCTTTTTGTTTATGGAATTTACGGACTGAAATTTCTTTGTTACGAGAATATTTTACTTGGGTAGGACTACGATATACAGTGATTTTTCATCCTCTATCCACACTAGGTTTAAGTTTATGTATTGGTATGACGGTTTCTGTTTTAGTTTGGCAAAGTCGTAATATTCTGTGGGGACTATCATTACAAGAACAGGAGAATTTAAAAAAGCAAGTTTATCGGATTCGTCAACAAGGATCTTCTCATCCTTTATGGAAATGGGTTTGTCAATAATCAGGGAATAGGCACGAAGCGAATTAATTTAAAGTGTGACATACTCCACACACTCCCCTTCGGGTGAGTGTGGGCTTCTCAGCGACTCTTCTATGAAGACATTGACTGAGCTTTAAGACCGTGTGTCCCCCGGTTCTTGATATTAATTGAAGCATTCAAATCCCGGCACAAACTG
>NZ_JAQMSE010000257.1:0-18589 GCF_028330045.1 Aphanizomenon sp. CS-733/32 | reverse complement strand
GTTACAGGTTACAGGTTACAGGTTACAGGTTACAGGTTACAGGTTACAGGTTACAGGTGACCAATGCCCAATGACCAATGACCAATGACCAATGACCAATGACCAATAACTAATTACCCATTGCTTGCGCTTGGTGGCTCCACTGTTGCACTAATTCAACTGCTGGACACAAATCACGATTATGCAATGTTGCTACTTGCAAACGCATAACTTGTCTATGCAATCTGTGAGTAGGAGTTTGCGCTAATTGTTGCACCGAAATAACCCCAGAGTGAAGCAATACACCGCAATATTGAGTTCCTACACTGGGAACACGAGCTAAACCTGCTAAAACAACCCATTTATTCACAGAATGAATATTTACCTGTAATTTACCCGCCAATACTATTCTTTCTTCTGGCGTTTTTCCCCTATTAATTAGTTCTTCTGTGGTATTAATGCCACAATTTTTTAATTGAGCTTGATCTTCTGCACTTAATCCTGGTAAATCTTTGACAGGCCAATCGGATTTTTGAAGTAAATTTCTATTAGTTGTAGGGTTAATGGTCATTTTTTGAGTTTTTAGTATGGGTTAATTTATGTAAAAATTCAGAATTTACTAGGATTTTACCTTCTGAATTCTCACACTCTTATCAAATCGCCATCTATCTAGAGGACGGTATTACTAGCATTATCACCTATAAAAAATGTCAACTCCAATTTATTTACTGTTCAACTTCCCACATTAAAGGAGATTCACAGCCAATAATGCCCGATAAGTGTCATCTGAAATCTAAAAATTTAATTACAAATATTAACTTAATCCTTGTCTAAAGATCCCCGACTTCTCTAAGAAGTCGGGGATATGATATATTCTTAACCTCAAGTTAATTGTCCCTGCATTACTGTTACAGCTTGTCCAGATATAAAGACGCGGTTTGCACCTGGATAGTATAGTTTCACCACTCCACCACGATTGGAAGCTTGATAAGCCAAAAATTCATCTCTTCCCAATTTATCCCGCCAAAAAGGTGCTAAACAACAATGTGCTGCACCCGTTACTGGATCTTCATTAATCCCTAACATGGGGGCAAAGAAGCGAGAGACAAAATCATATTCTGAATCAGAATCAGCAATGCTAGTAACGATAATATCCGCCTTTGTTAAGGTTTTCATCTGCTGGAAATTCGGCTGTATTTCTCTGACTAATTGCTCAGATTCTACTTCTACTAAATAGCCGAGAGAATTTTGCACAACAGATTTACAAGTTACTCCTAAAATTTGACTTAATTCTGGAGGCGATTCCACAGATTCAGAGAAATTCACCGGAAAATCTAACTGAATCCAATTATTTTCCAGTCTAGCTACCAGTGTACCACTTTTTGTATAAAAACGCGCCTCTTGATTTGGTAATAAATGCCCTTGTGACCATAATACATGAGCGCTCGCTAAGGTAGCGTGTCCACACAGGGGAACCTCTACCGTTGGAGTAAACCAGCGCAGATTAAAACCGTCATCTTGTTTAACTAAAAAAGCGGTTTCCGATAAATTCATTTCCTGGGCAATATTTTGCATCCATGCTTCAGATTGTGGACTATCTAAAACACATACAGCCGCAGGATTTCCTTTAAATGGAGTATTAGTAAAAGCGTCTACCTGAGTAATAATTTGCGTCATTTTATAACTATCGTGATCCGATTTGATTTATGAATTTTTCGTAGAGGCAAAATTATATTCAGAATACTTAATCCCACTCGTTGCCTATCCTTGCGGGATTAAGTAAGTAGAGTGACGTAAATAATTAAAGGTTTGTAGTAAGGTCTTTAGACCTGAAAGTAGGGCTAAAGCCCTAACTACGAGCCAATTTCAGAATCTGTTAACTTACTTAACATAGTTCTATTTATTTTTGCCTACCTACTTACCATATTTGAGCATAAAAACTAATTATGTTTACTGACTCGGCTGATTAAACACCTCTAAAATTTGCTGACAAACCTGTTTAAGCTTTTCTCCAACAACAGCCGAGGGTACAGTGTCACCAACAAAACTCCAGGTTTCAATTGTGGAAAGTCGCCAAACTTCCCCACTGTGGTCAAATCCAGCGGCTTCCACACCAATGGCGCGACGGTGATTATTGATCGGATCTTGATAAAATCGGATTTGAATTAAAATACTCCGACAGCGCCAAGATTTGCTAAGGCCAGGAAAGTGAAAACCAATGTCTATGGAATCTGGATCTACTAGTTCTCTGGTTTCTGGATCATTGTGCCAGGGTTTAAGATCGGATTTGACATCAGGAAATTCATATTTAAATAAATTTACTACTGTCGCAATTTTGCTGGCAAATTCTAGGTTTGTGGCTTGTTCGGCTGCGTTCACTCAATAATACTCCTCTATGCGGTTGGTCTGCGGGGAAGATCAAGACAGAAAAACCTGAGTTAATTGTAACGGTTCAATACATAGCGATCTAAAATAACACTGTTAATCTGTAAACAAACAAAAAATTAATTTCCATTTATGGTGCGTCAACGTTCTATTTTCTCACTGGTTTTTGTACTACTAGCCACATTTTTGATTAGTTGTGGTAGTCCTACTGTTGCTACAGTACCACCATCTTATACAGCAGCGGAAGTTGCGAAAATTCAGGAATATATTCCCGGAATCCAGACGGTGCGCGATCGCTCTCTCGAATTCCAAAACCTGATTAAAGCAGGTGAATGGGTGAAAGTGGGTAATTTTATTCACGGACCGATGACAGAAGCTAGATTAAATATGACTTATATCATTCCCAACCTAGCCAAGCAAAACCAAGCTCAAGCTCGACAAATTAGCAAAGATTTGTTGAATGATCTTGTCAGAATTGATCAAGCTGCTGCTGCGGGTAATACTAGCCTAGCTGCGAGTAAATACCAAGAAGTGTTTGCAGATATTGACAAATTCCTACAACTAGTTCCCGAAAAGAGTAGCTAAGAGAGGAGTCAGGAGTCAGGAGTCAGGAGTTCAGTAGTTCAGAAGAAAGAAATTGAAGAATAGAGAATGAAATTTCTCCCCTGCCCCCTGCCCCCTGCTCCCTGCCCCCTTGCCCCTCTGCCTCCTTTCGAGTCTTGAATCACAAAATGCTAGGGTAATGGAGTGATAGGGTGGAGAGGAAGACTTTTCATTCTTCACCCCTAACTCAATCGCAAAAACTATGAATGTAGTAATTATCGGCTGTGGCGTGGTTGGGGCGGCGATCGCCTATGAACTCAGCCAAGTTAAAGGTTTAAACATCACCGTTTTCGAGCAAAAACAACCAGCACAAGGTTCTACCAGCGCCGCTCTCGGTGTGTTAATGGGTGTAATTAGCCATAAAACCAAGGGTATTGCTTGGCGAATGCGACAAAGTAGCATCCAACGCTATGAAACATTAATTCCTGAATTAGAAGCAATTACAGGGCGGAAAATCCCTTGTAATCGGCAAGGAATCGTCATGCTATTATCAGAAAACTTAGAGCGTCCCTTAGAAAGTGGCGTTGAAGTCCTTTCTGAATGGGAACAACTACGAGAAATTCGCCAATCCCAAGGTTGGGAATTACAAGTTTGGGATCAAGAACAACTGCAAAAATATTGTCCTCAAATCAGTCATCCGCAAATTATTGGCGCTGTCTATTCTCCCCAAGACTTACAACTAAATGCCACAGCCTTAACTTTAGCTTTAGTAGATGCAGCCCAACGTAATGGCGTAAATTTCAAGTTTGGTGTGTCTGTGACCGGCACAGAAACTCCTCCTCCTCCTCCCCCAACACCTTTACACATCAAAAAAGGATTGGGAGAAGCGCGTAAATGTAATTTTATTGAAACTACAGAGGGCAAAGTTACCGCTGATTGGTTTATTATGTCTGCGGGTTTGGGTTCAACAGCCTTAACTGCACAATTAGATCAAATGGTAAATATCCGTCCAGTGCTGGGACAAGCTTTATATTTGAGCTTAGGACGCAGTTTAGGAAATCCCGATTTTCAACCTGTAATTACTGGTAATGATGTGCATATTGTGCCAATGGGAAATGGTGATTATTGGGTGGGAGCAACCGTAGAATTTCCCAATCATGAACATCAAATATCTGCCAGTCAAGAATTATTGGATATTGTCAGACAACAGGCGATCGCCTTTGCCCCAGATTTGGCCGCAGCCAAGGTTCTCCGCACTTGGTCAGGATTGCGTCCCCGTCCCGAAGGCAGACCAGCACCAGTAATTGATCAACTACCGGGTTTTACTAACGTCCTCCTAGCCACAGGACACTACCGCAATGGGGTTTTACTCGCCCCAGCCACAGCCACAGTCATTCGGGAAATGATTTTACCCCAAGATTCTCGTTCTTAAACGCAAAACTAGAGATTGCTTCCATGCCAGGATGTTATCGTTATTCTTTAGATCTAGGACTTACGCACTGTACAAATTCATCATGATGTGCATGAACGAAAATCCCTCGTTTCAGGCTTTTGGTGATTAACTTCTACTCAATAGCGAGCGCTCAAAAATCATCAAAAAATCACGTTAAAATGCCCGAAACCCATACCTCATATTTGGTTGATCCTGTCAATGCGTAAGTCCTAAGATCTACTCTTGGAAGAAATAGCCGCAGTGTCACAATTGGGTATTAATGCGATCGCACTATTCCCAGTCATTCCCGAAGAACAAAAAGACGACATAGCTACAGAAAGCTACAACCCAGAGGGATTGGTACAGGAATGTCATAGTTGCCAGTCCTTATAAAATCCTGATGGTGGTATAGCACCAGGAACGCCCGTTGATGATATTCCCGATGATTGGGTATGTCCAGTTTGTAGTGCAGCAAAATCAGACTTTGAGTTATATGAAGAGTAATATGGAGATAGGTATAGATCCCCGACTTCTCAAAGAAGTCGGGGATCTGAAACCTGAAACATTAAAAAATTTTTGAAGTTGTTACCTTTGCAAATTGTAGTTATTGGTGGTGGGGCGGCGGGATTCTTTGGTGCAATCGCTTGTGCTGAAGCTCATCCCCAAGCCCAGATTACTTTAATTGAAGCTAGTCGTCAACCTTTGGCGAAAGTGCTGATTTCCGGTGGAGGGCGTTGTAACGTTACTCATGCTTGTTTTGAACCCAAAGTTTTAGTCCAGAATTATCCTCGAGGTAGTAAGGCTTTATTAGGTGCTTTTACCCGGTTTCAACCTTTAGATACCATAGCTTGGTTTGCGTCCCATGGGGTGAATGTGAAAACGGAAGCTGACGGACGGATGTTCCCAATTACGGACCGTTCAGAAACCATTGCTGAATGTTTAATTAAGGCGGCTTTTGATGCCAATATAGAACTTTGTATTGGCACACCTGTTACGGCTGTCACCCGCAAAGATACAGGTTTTGAAATTCTGCTCAAGTCGGGAGAAACTCAAGAATGTCATCGCTTACTCTTGGCTACAGGTAGCAGTTTAGCTGGTTATAAAATCGCTAGAGAATTAGGTCATGACATCCAACCTCCTGTACCTTCTTTGTTCACCTTTAATATTGCGGATACTAAACTGCGGGAATTAGCGGGAATTAGTGTTAGTTCTGTAAATCTGCGCTTACCAGGTACAGGGAAAACCCCATTACAACAAACAGGTCCATTATTAATTACCCATTGGGGTGTAAGTGGTCCAGCAGTGCTGAAACTTTCGGCTTGGGGTGCAAGAATTCTTAATCAAAATCGCTATCAACACAAATTACTGATTAATTGGTTGCCAGATTTGTCACAAGAAGAAGTGAGACAAAAACTTTTAACCGTCAAAGCTGAATGGGGACAAAAAGCGATCGCCCTCCATCGTGGTGTAGACTTACCACATCGGCTTTGGCAATATATTATCAATCGTACCCATATTCCCACAGAAGAACGTTGGGCAACCATATCCAACAAAACCTTAAATCAATTAGTCCAAGAAATCTCCCAAGGAGAATACCTAATCACAGGGAAAGGTGCATTTAAAGAAGAATTTGTCACCTGTGGAGGAGTCAACCTCAAAGAAGTCAACTTCAAAACAATGGAAAGTAAAATAGTCCCCGGCTTGCATTTTGCCGGTGAGATATTAGATATTGATGGTATCACCGGTGGCTTTAACTTCCAAAGTGCTTGGACAACAGCCTACTTAGCCGGTCAGTCCATGACAAAAGCAACAGCAGATAATTAACTTATTTCTTCCTTTGCTTATTTGCGCCTTTGCGCGAAACAAAAATCTATAAATCGTTTTAGTGAAGTTAGAAAATAAACCATCAAACTCTTCTTAAGTTCCCTCTTGCCTCTTACCTCTTGCCTATTCCCTTCTTTTGTAAATCAGTATGAAATTTAGTGAAATTCTCAATCAACTTGGTGATTATATTACCGAAAGTAGCCCTAACATTGATTTAGAAATTACTGGAGTTGCAGCCATAGATGAAGCAACATCTGGGACTCTCAGCTATGTAGAAGGAGCTAAATTTTCCCCATTGCTCAATTCTACTGGTGCGAGCGCTGTAATTTTGCCCCCAGATGAAAAATTGCAGAATCAAGCCGGAGAAAAGGGTCTAGCTTGGTTATCAACAACTCAACCCAGACTGGTATTTGCGAAAGCGATCGCCCTATTTTATCAACCTTACCGTCCTACTCCCGAAATTCATCCTAGTGCCGTGATTCACCCCAGCGCCAAAATTGGTGATGATGTGTATATTGGCGCTCATGTTGTTATTTCTCATGATGTAGAAATTGGCAATCATGCCATTATTCATCCTAACGTCGTTATTTATCCAGAAGTAAAAATAGGCGATCGCACCACTCTCCACGCTAACTGTACCATCCACGAACGCAGCCAAATCGGTGCAGATTGCGTTATTCATAGCGGTGCTGTCATTGGTGCAGAAGGCTTTGGCTTTGTCCCTATTCGGACAGGTTGGTTGAAAATGGAACAATCGGGTTATACCATTTTGGAAGATGGAGTAGAAGTAGGTTGTAACACAGCCATAGACCGTCCCGCAGTCGGAGAAACAAGAGTTGGTAAAAACACCAAAATTGATAATTTAGTACAGATAGGACATGGCAGTCAAATAGGTTCTGGTTGCGCCATAGCAGGTCAAACAGGCATGGCGGGAGGCGTAAAGATTGGAAATCGAGTAATTTTAGCTGGACAGGTGGGAATTGCCAATCAGGCTAAAATTGGAGATGGGGCAATCGCTTCCGCTCAAACTGGTATTCTCAAGGATGTTGCACCGGGAGAAATTGTCTCAGGTAGTCCAGCCGTACCGCACAAACTCTACCTCAGAGCATCAGCAATTTATAGCCGCTTGCCAGAAATATATCAAAAGCTGAAAAAATTACAGAAGAAAGAGTAGGAGTCAGGAGGTTGGGGAAGTAGGGGAGAAATTTCATTCTTAATTCTTCATTCTTAATTCTTCATTCTAAGGTGTTTGGGTAGCGATCGCTAATTTTGCCCCTTTTACCTGCCGTACCCGATCCATAACCATCACCACTTGACCATGACTAGCACTTTGATCAGCATTGATGATAACTACTACTTCCGTATTTTTACTCATTAATTCCTGTACTTTTACTGGTAAAGTCTCAAGAGTGACTGGCTGGCGATTTAAACTCAAATTCCCTACTGAATCTACAGTAACAGTAATTGGTGCGGCTGATGATTGGGCTTTGGCTGTGGCGGCTTTAGGTAAATTGACTGGCAAGCCTTCAGAACGATGTAAAAATAAAGTGGACATAATGAAAAATGTCAAAATAGCAAAGATGACATCAATCATCGGCACAATATTAATCTGGGCTGGAATTTCCGGTTCATCTGGTAGACGCATAGGATTTATCTCCCTCCCCTCTTTCATAATGACGACGATACAGTAATTCTAGCTGACCACCATATTCTTGAATCCAAGCAATTTGCCGCAAATACAGACCGCGAAAACTATTCGCAAAAAATAAAGTAATAATAGCTACAACTAATCCCGATGCTGTGGATACTAAAGCTTCACTAATCCCAGAGGTAACACTGGCGGTTTTTGTCCCTCCCACATCACCAATATTTAAGGATGCAAAAGAACCAATTAAGCCCAAAACTGTCCCTAGCAATCCTAGTAAGGGCGCTAAACCAATAATTGTATCGAAAATGTTTTGAAACCTTTTTAATAAGGGGATTTCTGCCTGGGCTTCGCTTTCCAAGGCCAAGCGAAATTCTTCTGGGTTGGCTTCTTCTAATTCTAAAGCCGCTAAAAAAATTCGGGCGATCGGTAAATCAGTATTTTTATGTAAGATGTTTAAAGAGGTAACTACATCACCTTGACGATAAGCATTTAACACCTGCTTGACTACGCGATTTTGACGACCGCTAATTCCTATCCAAAAGGTAATCCGTTCTAGAATGAGAGCAATTCCTAAAACGGAAAAAAATAGCAGTGGCCACATCACTACGCCACCAGCTTTGAATAAGTTAGTAATTTCCATTGACTGTTTTGCTAATTCTTGACACAGCTAGATTAACAGATTTTTGTAGCATTAATTTTCTACTACATCTTGTAAATCCTTTAATCCTGAAACTGTTTTCAGTCAAGACTTATAAGTTATTCTCCTAGGTCTAACTCACGTGAGTTCGAAATAACGATAATTTGTGGAAAACTCACCCCACGGAGGAGTCTCAAGCCCTTATTCTCTCGTTGAGAAAATCATAACTCCGTTCGCGTAGCGTCTCCGAAGGAGAAACTCCGAACTCAGGTAGATACTATAGGCGATCGCCCTGATTAGCTAAAACCCTTTTTCCTCCTGAACTCCTGATAGCGTGGCGTTAGCCATACTTCTAGCCCTACTTACCCTCCGTAATTTTCAATGTATAAGGTAGAGATTCATTGTCCTTGTAAGAACCAATCCAGATTTGATACGTACCTGGTAGCCATTCCCCAACAATACCAGGGTTTTTACCGTCAAAGTCATCATTGCACCAAGTTCCACCGGGTCCTTTAATAATCATGGTTGTATCATTAGGACTAGGACTGTCAATAACTAATTTTAGGTATTCAAATTTACTCGTCAGTTTCAAAATATGGTCTGGAGTTTGATCCATAAATCCTTGACAGGGGCCAGTTGGTTTTGTTTCTACTTTTCCTGCTATTTTGCTTCCTGGTACTGAACCACCACTCATTCCCCTGACTGTCAAGGGGTCTGGAGAAAATGGATGTTGAATAGTCACGTCTCCAAAAATCGGCGCGGCTGTTTCAGCATTAGCGACTGGGTTAAATCCGGCTGTAATGCAGAGTACAACTATGATTCCTGTAGGAAAAGCTGTTTTTGACATTGCAATTATAGAAGAGTGCTAAATACCTTGGGAGACATGAATTTACGGTCTCAAGTTCCTTTAGATAAAAGACTTGAGTACCGCCGGGAAAATTTAAAGTTCCAGAAAATTCTGACCCAATACCCGGAAATTAATTGTTGTTAATTGCTTGATTTAAGCGGGATTTATCTAAACCAATCTGATTAAGTAGTAGCCAAGACTGAATTAAATCTGGTCCATGTACATCCCCAGTTAATGCGGCTCTGAGCGATCGCATGACTAAGCCTTTTTTCACCTTTTCTGATTTCACGACCTGCTTAATAATATCTTGGGCAATATCCGCTGATAACGCCGGCTGACTTTCTAAAGCTGTGATCATTGCTTGGAGTACAGTCTTCACCCCTGCTTGCTGTAATTGTTGACTGCCTTCCTCAGTCAATTCTACCCCCTCGGTAAAAAATACCTTGGTCATCTCCACAGCATCCACCAACCGAGTCAAACTAGCCGCAATTAACCCCACTAGCTGCTCTAACCAAGGACGTTCTCTCCCACCAGTAAATGGAAACCCAGCTTTTGACCAGTAGGGAATCAGTAAATCTGTCAGCTTATCAACTGGCATATTATGGAGATATTGGCTATTCAACCAATCCAATTTATCCCAGTCAAACTTAGCACCAGCTTTATTTACCCGCTCAAAGCCAAAATCCTTAGCTGCTGATTCTAAATTGAAAATTTCTTGCGTAGAATCCGCTGGCGACCAGCCCAGCAAAGTCATATAATTTACCAATCCTTCCGCCGTAAATCCCATATTTTGAAAGTCGCAAATGGAAGTTACTCCATCCCGTTTCGATAGTTTCCGCCCTTCCTGATTCAAAATCAAAGGTGTATGGGCAAATTCGGGAATCCTCGCCCCCAAAGCTTCATACAACAAAATCTGTTTAGCAGTATTGGCGATATGGTCTTCACCACGAATGACATGAGTAATTTGCATATCAATGTCATCCACAACCACCACAAAATTATATAGTGGTTGACCAGTACCATCACTAGCGGCGCGAGCAATCACCATATCACCACCCAAATCGCTACCACGCCAACTCATTTTTCCCCGGACTAAATCATTCCAGACAATTTCTCGGCTGTCGGTGATTTGGAAACGAATCACAGAAGAACGTCCTTGAGCTTCAAACTCAGCCCTTTGTTCTGGGGTAAGGTGACGGTGTCGGTTATCATAGCGGGGTGCTTCCCCTCTGGCTTTTTGCCCTTCTCTCAAAGCATCTAACTCTTCTGATGTGGTGTAGCAGCGGTAAGCTAATCCTTGGTCTAGTAATTTTTGAACGGCTTCTTGGTAAAGATGGAGGCGTTGAGATTGAAAAAATGGACCTTCATCCCAATTCAATCCTAGCCAGCGTAGTCCATCCAGAATATTATCTGTGTATTCTGGACGCGATCGCTCTAAATCAGTATCTTCGATTCTTAAAATAAACTTGCCATCATGGTGACGAGCAAACAAATAGTTGAATACAGCCGTTCTCGCTGTACCAATATGTAGATTTCCGGTAGGACTCGGAGCTATGCGAACTCTGACAGTCACAGTTAATTCTCTCTTTTACAAATCATGATTACACATACTGAAATTAAAACCTCCGAGTTTCCTTTATCAACTCTTTATCTTATATTCGGCATCTGATAACGGGACTGACGGGGCTCGAACCCGCAACTTCCGCCGTGACAGGGCGGTGCTCTAACCAATTGAACTACAGTCCCTCGTGTTTTGCTTAACTTGCACTCTCACCATTATCCCCAGTCTTTTTATATTTGTCAAGTAGTCTGAGAAAATTTTTTTTCAAAGGTAATTTAGCAACAAAATCCATTCCTTGTAGGGTGCGTCAGACCGGATAATTTCACCAAAAATAGATTTCCTCTATGCTGACGCACGGACGCAATTTCCTTTATACTCAAAACGGCTTGATTGTTTGATTCTAAACCTAGGGGTAAAGTTAAACGGGCGGTTAGAAACCCCATCTACACAGACAAAACCCACCTGCGTACGTGAGTTCGACATAACGATAATTTGTGGAAAACTCACCCCACGTAGGAGTCTCAAGCCCTTATTCTCTCGTTGAAAAAATCATAACTCCCTTCGCGTAGCGTCTCCGAAGGAGAAACTCCTAACTCCTAACTCACGTACCTGGGTGGGGTTAAATCTCACCTGTGTTTAGTATATCTATGATTGTAAATGCTTTAATATTTCTAATTGAGTTTGTCTATATTGCTGCTTTAACAAGTCTTTACTTATACCGGAATTTGTAGAAGCTTTCATACTCTGACTTTGTTGCACCCAATTTTTGAGATTTTGTGTTTGTAAGGGAGAAATACTAATACTGAACATATTAGTGCAGCAATGTGAAAGTTCCAAGGTAAAGAAAAGTAAGGAATAGGACTCATTTTCCGCCAATGACCACACCAATTTGAGATTTTGGGAATTTTGCATATCTAAGTAACATGGTAGCCACTTAGGGGTAAGGTCATGGTCGTAAAGTAGTGTTATCCATAACAACATCGGATGGGGATGTGTAATAAAAATAAATCGAGTGTAGCGTGTAGTATAGGCATAATTTTGAATTTCTAATTCTGGCAACATTATCCATAAAGAAGCTGTAGATACTTTTTTATCACTAATGAGTTGAGGAAAAACAATTTTTTGAATTGGTTTATTTTGAGGCCAAGTAAATTGTTGATCAAGTATTATTTTCGGTTTAGATAATTCAGAATTTCCCAAACCTGAAGTTAAAGATGCTTCGTCTAAAGATTGTTCTATTTCATCCAAAATCCGGAGAATTTCCATCATATTTTGGGGACGTTGATCTGGCTTTTTAGCTAAACAATTAATAATTAAATCATTAAGTTGCTTTGGGACTTGGAGACTGGGTTTTATCTCTGATATGTGTTTTGGCGATTCAAATAAATGTAGTTGATACCAAGCCCCAAATTCTTCCGCTGGTGGTTGCCAAGGTTTTTCCCCTGTCAACATTTCAAACATGACTACACCTAAGCTATAAATATCCGAACGACTATCTATATCTCCACCGTCCAATTGTTCAGGAGAACAGTATGGCAAAGTTCCGTAAAATTCTTCACTGTTAGTCATTGATTCTGTACTATTGAGAAATTTAGCAATGCCAAAATCCAATATTTTCACTAATTTACCTAAGATGGGATCTGGAGTGACAATAATATTAGCTGGTTTAATATCTCTATGCACTAATGGCTGAATTTTTCCGTCAATATTGACACCTTGATGAGCGCATTTTAAGCCTAAACAAATTTGCCGAGATAGATTGAGAAAACCTGGGACAGACAGAGGAATTAATTCCTTCAAACTTTGTCCAGATAAATATTCCATGACATAATATGGGTTGCCATTACTCGTTACACCATAATCATAAGCATGAACAATATGAACACTTTTTTGGCTTAAAGCTGCACTGAGAAGGGCTTCACGGTTAAAGCTTTCTTGTCTTTGAGTATCAATAACAGTTTGAGATAAAAACTTAATGGCTACTGGTGTTCCTCCTAGCAGCATATCTTCTGCTAAAAATACCTCACCCATGCCACCTCTTCCAATTAATGTTTTAATTTGATAACGGTTGGCTACCAACTCCTGATTTTGTGGAGGCAGGTATGGACTATTATTCACGTTAATAACCTCTACAGTCAAGATGGGATTCATTTTAAATGGCAATGCTAACCTACTGATTTTTAAAAGTTGGGTATTCTGAAGCGGCGTAATAATTTAGTTAGTGGAGATTCAATTTTCAGCTTAAAGGCTAAAATTTGGGTTTGTTGTAGTCTGTTAAAATTATTATCGCTGATTAAAATTAGTGATGGTTGTCCGTCGGGGAGTTTTGCACCTAAGGTTAATCCCTCAATATTATCTAATGATACATCTAAAGTTCGTAAATCTAAGAGGAGTTTTTTTGCTGCTGGCTGGATTTTATCGGGGTCAACTTTAGTAATGCTGTCTATGTTATGGATGTCTGTAGCGTTATTTAGGGAAACTTGAAACAGCAACACTGTAAATCCCAAACCCGTGAAACTTCTTTCTATACTCAGAAAGTTTCCTGCGTTATCAATCGCTAGTAAATCAGGTAAGCCGCTGGCAAATTTACCTGTAGGATTAAACAAGGGTGTCACTGGTTGTGTTTGGTAGAGAAATTCCTGTTCGGGCTGCTTGGTTAAGAGGTTATACTGCAAAATGCGGCAAGAAGTACCAACACCCGATTGGGTTGCTGTCCCATCTTGAATTAAGGCGTTTTCGGTGGCTGTAAAGAGAAGTTTTTGATCCGGTGTAATGGTGAGACTTTCAAAGGCTAAGTTGTTGCGAATACCTTTTTGCTTTTGAGAATCTGGCAAAAATTTATCTGGTATGGATAGGGTATTAATTGTTTGTCCAGAAGCGAGTGCAAATTCCTTAATGAAGGGATTGATGAGTCTGTCTACGTCACCTTCGGAGGAAACAAATATAGTATCTTGATTAGTGAGGGCAATTCCTTCTGTATCAGTAGTATTGGGGAGGAATGGTTGATTATTATCTAATAAGTTCGTTACACCTACGGGAACAACATCGTTATTAGTTAATTTACCTTGACTCAGATCAATTGTTAAAGTATAAAACCGAGGTGGTACTTTTTGCCCTCTGTCATCAGATATTGCATAGTACAAGTTATTTTTGGCATCGTAGGTTATTCCCGATAAACCGCCAAATTCGGTTTTTTGGAAAGTTAAACCTGTGGGTAAGGTGGCTTGACCAATAAATTCCATGCCGGTGATTACGAAAGAAGCGGAAGCAAAATTATTAAACAGCAAACTAATCAGAATTAATGGAATGGTAAAGATGAGAATTAGGGATAGTTTCCGAAGTTTTGGAAGATGCAACATAGAATAATAGGAGGTAGGGGCGCAGGGCCTGCGCCCAGGTAGAAATTAGGAAGAAGAAGGAAGTTTTAAGTTTTATGCACTTGTGAAAAAACTGACTAGCCAATCTTTGACGGTACGGGTGGCGCGACAGTCATCTTCATTGTAGTCTTGGATGAGTTCTAATAAAGTGCGATCGCCTGTTTCTAACCACTTATCATACCAGTAAATACATTTAGCACCATTGGCTTCTTGTTCACGCCATTCAAACCCCACCCAACGGGCAATGGTTTTCAACGCATAACTATCTATAGGTAAAGCCACACTTTGAATTAATTGTTCATAGATATCAATAAACCGATTCAGGAGAGGATGAATTTGAGTATGAGGTGTGCGATAAAGTTTTCCCAGGCGTTTGACTGTATCTACTTCATAAGCACAAAAATGATAAATTGGTGCTTGGGGATATTGATTCACTAAATTCAGAAATTGCTGCCAAATTAGTGGTTCTTGTTCTGGTTCTTCCGCCAAAAAAGCATAAAACTTTTCAGTATTAGCAACTCTATCCACAACTAAAACACCTAACAGATAATTTAAATTTAAATCTGGCTGGGCTTCAATATCAAAATAAAGTTCAATCGGGGCTGTAAAAGTCAAATATTCTAAAGAAAAGGAATCAGGAAGAATTAAGGGTTGTTTAGTGAATACAGATTGGGCTTGAACAACTAATTTAGCCGCCACATGACTATCAAATCCTGTTAAGTTTTCTAAGGTGCTAGGATGGGTCTGTGCCAGTGCTGCTAAAGTCGTAATGTCCAGATTTTGCAGTTGAGTATAGCGAATCGGTGTTACACCTGGCAACAGAGAAAGGTGATCTTGAGATCTCGCTTTCTCATAACAATAATTATACCAGGGACAAAGATTACATTTCTGCCGAGAAATAAAAATCTCTGGCGCTTCCAGCGACTCAATAACTTGAATATATGCCCCTAAAATATCCAACATTTGTGGTGTCCATTTATCTAAATCCACCACATAAGTTTTATCTTTATCTCGCAATATCAGCCCAGCTTTCCTCAACACCACATCCTGAACCGTAGCTAAAACTTGGGCGTGAAAAGCAATAACTACCTGATATTCCTGCTTAGGACGTTTACCCAATTCAATATTAACCGGGACATAATTCCAATTGCCGAAACGGGATTTCCCCGGCTGTTTCACAAGCAAATCCGGGCGACTCAGCAAAGTATATCCTTGACGATAGGTAGTTAATATTACCCCACGACGAATATAACTCACCCCTTGCTGCATCAATTCTAGAGTTGATGCTGCTCCCCCTTGCCAATCACCCGCAACATAATCCGGTTCGTAATAACTTAACTTTCTGACTATCCGCTGATGATGAAGATTTTTGTCCTGTTGCACCTTCAACATTAACTCGTTGGTAATCTCCCGCTGAAGATAATCACCATAAACATCTAAAAAAGGTCGCCGCTGACAACGTTGAAACTGTAGTAAAAGTTGAGCATTAATTAACATCCTTTTAAGCTAACAATAATTTAGAAATTACAGGACAATTAAGAATTAAATTGTTCAGCCAAATACTGTAATTCTGGTTTTTCATGTTCAATCACAAACACATTAGAGTAAAGATTGGCAATAACTTGTTTTCCTTGTTGAGTTAAGGATAGATAACGTAGACCATCTGTAATATAAGGGTAAACACTATTCCAATAAAACTTGGCGTAGTTTTTCCGTAAATCTCCAGGATTTTGATATCCCAAAATCTTCGTTACGCCTGTTTCTTCAAACTCATAGTATAAACTAGTGATTTTTTTCAAATAACGTGGGTCACTTAACTGACCAATTAAATCTGCCGCACGGACTAAACTAGCAAAACTATGGGCATCGTGATGATCATCTAGCGCAGGTACGGGAAATCTAGTCAATTCAATATTACTTTTAATTACTTCAGCATCAATCAATGGATGTCCACCAAAACGTTCATCAATAAATTGTTTAGATCTATCCACATGATAGTGAGTAAGACTGGCATCGGAAGCACCAACAGGCAGGGAAATCATGTCACCACCCTGACCGGTAGCGTATAAACCCTCAGATTCCTGATCTTGGCGACAAACACCTTTGACATAACCAATATCATGACAGAGCAGGGAAATAATGCAATGCAGCCAATCCTCGCAGGAAACCCCACCCTCACGGATATGTTTACCCCGCAAAATTTCCTGTCCTACCAGAGTAACCAGTACAGAATGTTCAACATTATGGTATAAAGCATCGCTGTTGGCTATATTTTCCAACGCCATATTACCAGCCCAAGCAATAATGTCTTGATAATTCGTGTTTAACCCACCGTAAGTCCGTTGGTATCCTTCCCGGACTTGACTAACAAAAGCATTAATTATAATTTCAGTGGTATTGAACATACGGAGTTCTCAAACTATATTTTAATATAAGTAGGTTGGCGTTGAAAATTGTTGTTATGGCAAGGTATTGTTGATTGACACTGTAGAAAGGGAAATGTTTACAACTGACAAACAATTATTTTCCCAGTTTACATGATTTTCCTCGGTTTTGGCTAATTTAACGTTTTGCTCCCCCAGAGCAGCATTAAACCTACGTGAGTTCGACATAACGATAATTTGTGGAAAACTCACCCCACGTAGGAGTCTCAAGCCCTTATGATCTCGTTGAAAAAATCATAACTCCGTTCGCGTAGCGTCTCCGAAGGGGAAACTCCGAACTCACGTTAAACCTATAATCCCGATTGGCAGCAAAATTAAAGTGTAAATCGTTTTTTGTGGATTTTTGCAACTCTTAATCATTTATCTGCTCATTTTTGGGCTAGATATTGCTACACTGAATTTCATACAAAATCATAATTGTTGTCTGCTACACCTTGTGAAAGCATAAGAATCGGCTTTCTGGTGTCATCAAGAAAAGAAAGATAAAAGAGCAAATCAAAACATGGTAGAATCCCTCAGAAAACCAAGCTCTGACGAAATCCGTTTTGGAGTTAAGTCCCCGGCGAAGGAAACCCTTTTAACACCAAGGTTTTACACAACCGATTTCGATGAAATGGCGCGGATGGATCTTTCCATCAATGAAGAGGAACTAGCAGCTATTGTGGCAGAATTCCGCATTGACTACAACCGCCACCACTTTGTTCGGGATGCTCAGTTTGAACAATCCTGGGAGCATATTGACGGAGAAACTCGCAAACTGTTTGTTGAATTTCTCGAACGTTCTTGTACAGCGGAGTTTTCCGGTTTCTTGTTATACAAAGAACTCGGTCGCCGCTTAAAGGATAAAAGTCCTCTCTTAGCTGAAGGCTTTAACCTGATGTCACGGGATGAAGCCCGTCACGCTGGGTTCTTAAACAAAGCCATGTCAGACTTTAATCTTTCCTTAGATTTAGGGTTTTTGACAAAAAGCCGTAGTTATACCTTCTTTAAGCCCAAATTCATCTTCTACGCAACCTATTTATCTGAAAAAATTGGTTATTGGCGTTATATCACCATTTATCGTCATTTAGAATCCCATCCTGAAGATCAGATTTATCCAATTTTCCGTTTCTTTGAAAACTGGTGTCAGGATGAAAACCGTCACGGTGATTTCTTTGATGCGGTTATGAGAGCGCAGCCACAAATGTTGAACGACTGGAGAGCAAAACTCTGGAGTCGCTTCTTCCTGTTGTCAGTATTTGCAACTATGTATCTCAATGATATTCAACGCAAGGATTTTTATGCTTCCTTGGGATTGGATGCACGAGAGTATGATATTCATGTCATCAAGAAGACCAATGAAACCGCCGGTAGAGTCTTCCCAGTGATTTTGGATGTTGAGAACCCAGTGTTTTATCAGCGTTTAGATGTTTGCGTCCAAAATAACGAAAAATTGGCAGCAATTTCTAGCTCTAATACTCCCAAATTCTTGCAATTCTTCCAAAAATTCCCAATCTATGTATCCCATGGTTGGCAGCTATTACAATTGTATCTGATGAAGCCTATTGATGCGGCTTCTGCTCACGGACAAGCTCGTTAATTTGAGTTGAATTTTTGCTTGAGGAGGTGGTTTTGTCCAAGACAAAACCACTTTTTTTATAAGAAGATAAGTAGGGTTTGCTGAAAAAGTTGTCTGTGAGGGGAGGTGACAGGTGACAGGTGACAGGTGATAGGTGATTGACAGTTTCAACTATCTGGATATCCTCAATTTTCTAAATCCCACCCAGAAAAATATAGGACTTACGCATTGACAGAATCAACCAAATATGGGGTATGGGTTTCGGGCATTTTAACGTGATTTTTTTGATGATTTTTGAGCGCTCGCTATTGAGCAGAAGTTAATCACCAAAAGCCTGAAACGAGGGATTTTCGT
>NZ_JAQMSE010000256.1:0-22571 GCF_028330045.1 Aphanizomenon sp. CS-733/32 | reverse complement strand
ATGGGTTGTCGTCGGTTAGTCAGAGACTACGAGTTATTACCTGAAACATCAGAGACTTTTATCTATCTAGCTATGATCCGTATCATGCTCAGGCGATTGGCATAAATTTTGACTCCTCAAAACTTTTCAAACATCCTCTTAATCAGTTTAGCAATTACTTTGTTTAAATACTTTCAAGAAGCACCAAAAAGACAACAACAAGACCATTATCAAGCTTGGTCAATTATTAACTCTGCCAGTAAACAAAAAGCCAGTGGTGGTAGAATTGAAGCCTTACAAGAATTGAATAAAGACGGTGTTAAATTATGGAATTTAGTTGTTGATGAAGCTGATTTAAGTGGAATTAAATTAGAGAAAGGAGAGCTTGCTCACACAAGTTTTAAAAATTCACTATTAGAATGTGAAGAAAACAAATGTAGCAGCCTGAGAAAAGCTAACCTTTATCAAGCTCAATTTGAAGATGCTCGTTTATCTCAAATAGATTTGCGAGAAACTAATCTAATTGATGCTAAATTGCAAAAAGCATACCTTAAAGAAGCTCAATTTCAAAACGCCCGTCTTTACCTAGCTAATCTAGAGGAAGCAGAACTTCCAAGAGCAAATTTTCAAGGGGCGGATCTAAAAAAAACAATTCTCAAAAATGCTATAATATGCGATGATTCATTTAATGAATCTGACAATACAGCAAACAATATTTGTGCTGATTTTATTGGAGCGAAAAATCTAACACCTGAACAAGTCAAATCTGCAAAAAATTGGGAAAAAGCCTGTTATGATCGAGAACTAAGGATAAAACTAAATTTACCACCGGATAACCCTGATTATTGTAAAAATAACTTAAAATAATAAATATAATTATTTTATCAACCCTAAGCTTAATTGTATCTACTATGGCACGCAAAACAAAAACAGCATCCTCAGCTACAGTCACTCCTCTCGCGCTTTCTGACTTACATCTCCAGTTACAGGGTTTAGAGAAGGAACATGAATCTTTATTAAAGCAAATTAAGAAAAAGCGGACAGAGTTAAATAACTTTGTGGAAAAAATGCGTTCTTTAGCCACAGAAGTATTTCATCGAGTTAGTCCGAATATGAAAACAATGGCAGAATTAGATGCAGAAATTCATGCTTTGTTTGCCGAAATTTTAACTACGAGAAAAATGGGAAAACAAACCCAGAAAAATATAGAATCACTATACAGAAGTTTGCAAATGGGAGGAATTATTAGTTATAAAGCTATTGAAGAAGAAGAAGATGATGATGATGACAATGAATTAGATGAACTATTTGAAGATGATAATTATCAGGAAAATCATCAACGTCGTCGTCAATTTTGGGAAGCAGAACAGGATTCGGAATCGCCAACAGTCCCTAAAACAGATGAATCTAGGAAAGTTCGTCAGACATTTTTGCGGTTAGCAGAAATCTTTCACCCTGATAAGGTTAAAGACAATGAAACCCAAATGACTCACACGGAAATCATGAAAGAAATTAATAAAGCTTACCGAGAGGGAGATTTAGCGCGACTTTTAGAAATTGAACGGAAATATGAAGTCGGAGAAACCATTGATAATAATAGCGAAGATGATTTAAGTCGCAAATGCAAAAATATAGAACAACAAAATCAAATTCTCAAAAATCAATATGAGAAGTTAAAACAAGAACTCCGGTTAGCAAAGAATACTCCCGAGGGGTCAATGGTTGCTGATTATAAAAAAGCCGCTAAACAAGGGGTTGATTGTATTAAATTGATGGTGGAAACCATGCAATCTCAAACTAAGATAGTTGCGGAGATTCGTGATTTTTTAAAAGATTTTAAAGATAAAAAGATAACTATTAAAGAATTTCTCGCAGGACCAGAAAGCCTCCGTTCTATGCAACAGGATATGATGGAAGAATTAATGGAAAAAATTATGGGAGAATTTGGAGATATTATGGATTTTAATTAGTAAAATATGTTAAGAATTGTTAAGTAATAATTGACACAGTTAATGATGTAATGGTAACTTGAGAAGTATTCACAGTCATACGTAAATCTAGTGAGATTCCCATGAGATTAAACCTGTTGAGTACAACTATTAATCATCAAATTGTTACCAATGTGAATAAATTTCTGTGCTTAACCTTAGCTATAGGACTGTTTTTTGTAACTACTCTATCAAATCCTAATTTGGCAATGGCAGAGGAATTCTTACCTTTCTTTGATAATATTAATAATCCTGTAACCGTTAAAGTTGGTGGTGTACAAGACTTAACTCCTCCTCCTCCTTTGCTAAATGATTTTGATCAAGCAGTTAATCAATTGTGTGGAGAATTGGGAACAGTAGTTACTCCCGCTAATTTCCAAACCATGCTGAATAGTTTTCCAACTGTTCTCAGCAATATTAAAAATAGTGTTGGTGGTTATATTTTTCCGAATAGAACTTCTGATACAGAATTCCTGGAAGATTTAACAAATCTTTGGTTTAATGCTGAAGGATTTGATCATGTTTTTTGTGGTGAACCAGCAGAAACTAAAATTGGTGGTTTACATTATGCTGGACGTTATTTAGATTTACAAAATCGAGGTCTTGCCGGAATTTTACCCAAATCTGTGAGTAAATCTGAAGTTGACCCAGGGGCTGTTTATTCCTTTGGTGTTAGAATGAAAGTAGGCAATCGCACTGTTAGTGATCCATTTAAAGGATATGGTTACACTCTCAATGCCGAAGAGATTTTAACAATTGCAGCTAAGGCATACAAAAATAACCCCAGCTTAGAACCAACACCTAAAGCTTGTTTACTGAGTGTGACTGATAACGGCAAAACATTTGCAAATATTTTTGTTACTAAAAAAGGTGCTATTCGTACCTTTTATCCTGATGCTACTCCTGATTATCAAAAAACTCCAGAATGTCAGGTTTAGTAATTTGAGATTACAGCAAATTGAGATACAGTGATTAACCTGTAGGGGCGGGGTTTCCCCGCCCTCAATTGTATTTCATCCGACCGATAACTAGGACTTAGTGCATTTTAAATTATTCCTTTAATTCTTGTATTTAACTGTTAGGCAAAGTGCTGTAATCATGAAGATATAACCGGAAACTGTGATGATATAACTGATATTTAGTTTCCTTACCCTCCCGTGTTTCTTACAGAAATTCTAACCAAGTTTCCATAATTTCTGCCACATCAAAAACATCAGCTTTGATGATTTTACTAATAGCTACGGTTGACATCGCTGGAGTTTCTTCAGCAGTTAAAACCCGCAATATATTTATAGCAACATCAGATAAACCCTGACCTTGCATCTTTTGCCAATGTTGTTGATAATAGGTTGCTAAATCTGGGGGAATACTATTAATATTCTCAGGTTGATCATAAAAACCATCAGCAAAAGCAGTTAAAACCTGCTGCACATACATAAAATTATCTTCATCAATCAAATCAATTATATTCCTCTGCGAACTCTGCGTCTCTGTGGTTCGTTTCCTCCGAATAAATTCCTGTACATCCTCCCTATTTTCCCTCTGAAAATCCGATAAATCTAAAACCTGTGATGGTGCTTCAATTAACAAACCACCATGCGACTTTTTATAAGGACGACGTGCAAAAATAAAATAAACTTGATCAGGTAAATATCGCGGTAGATGAAATAAATTAGTTCCCACAGCTTGACTATGAATATCAACTCGATCCAAACCATCAATCATAATAATTAACTTGAAATTCGGTGATAACCTTTCACTGATGTGTTGTAATAATAAAGAAAAAACCGAACTATCATAATGATCAAAATCCAGATTTTCAGTATTTAATAAACTCTGGAATTGGCTGATAATAATTTAAACAGTTCTGTATATTCTTTACCAACTAATAATAATTGTGGCGATTGACGTAGAAGGAGTTCTTTGTCTTCCTCTGACTTTTTATTAAACTCACTGCGCCAGTTACTCATAGTATTAATCCCTTAAGCATATTTTTAGCAATTTCCGCGCTGATTTCTGGTAAACTCACCCCCGCAGCTTCCACAATATCCTGACGTTCTAAAAAATCGCGCTAACTTTCATGATAAAAACGATAACGGGGCGGTTGATAATTTTCCTGCTTCTGTAAAAACTGTGTCCAATCTTTGAGAACTTCCTGCACTGTGAGAGCATCTTCCTGGGAATATTTGACAATCATCTTAAAAAGCCTATACTGTCTTCGTTTTGACTTTTGACTTTTGACTTTCGACTTCCGCCCTGCGGTACTAGCCTGTTGACGGGCAAGACTTGTACTGAGCTTGTCGAAGTATGCCCATACCACATTTTATATTTAATTACAACCAGCTACTTATTGCTATATTCGCTAATAATTATTCTCCAATTTCCTAATTACGAATTACCCGATGTTTTTGCAAATCTGCTAAATTACAAACTTCCAACGCCCTAGCATGGGTAGCTTCTAAAACTACTGGAGGTGCAACACCTGCTTCTAGTGCTTCTTGCCATCTTGCAGCGCATAAACACCAACAATCACCAGGTTTTAAACCGGGAAAACTAAAATAAGGTGCAGGTGTACTCAAATCATTACCTTGAGATTTAGTATATTGCAAAAATTCCTCTGTGACTTGAGCGCAAACCACGTGCATTCCCGTATCTTGTCCACCTGTGATACAAAACCCGTCACGGTAAAATCCAGTCATGGGAGAAGTGCAGCAAATTTCTAATTCTGTACCCAATACGTTTTTAGCTTCTGTCATGATTAATTACTCACAATTATTATTTATTACGGAAAACGAACTACAGAGGCACAGAGGACGCAGAGAAAGAGGGTTTGAGAGGTTGTTTGAAAAGTTTTAGGTTGTGATTTTAGGCACTTACAGATCCCCCCTAACCCCCCTTAGCAAGGGGGAACTAGAGTCAAAGTCCCCCTTTTCAAGGGGGATTTAGGGGGATCTAAAAATATTTGATACACCATGAGGAACTTTTCAAACACCCTCTGAGAGATATTTTGGGTAAGTCCTGATTTTCTAAGTTTGTGGGAGTTTATCAAATTCAATTTTGCCATAGTCTAGTTTAATAATTCTATCGGCTAAATGGAAATAATGATCATCATGACTAATTACTAAGATTGTTTTTCCCTGTGCTTTCAATTCTGGCAATAATTGAGTATAGAATATATCTTTGAATAATGGATCTTGATCAGCCGCCCATTCATCAAATAGATAAATTGACCGATTTTCTAAATATGCTGTTAGTAATGCCAGGCGTTTTCTTTGTCCTTGGGAAAGGGACGTGGTGGAAAGTTGCCCATTTTCGATTTTAACTTTATGATCAAGTTGCAATTTTTGTAAATATTTTTGGGCTTGAATATCTAAGTTATTATTTGCTAATCCTAGCAGTTCTTCAAATAAATAAAAATCGGAAAAAACTACAGAAAAATGTTGGCGATACCATTCGCGGTTATTTTCTGTAATCAAAGTTTTGTCTAAAATAATTTCGCCCTGTTCGGGAATATATAACCCAGTGATTAATTTCGCTAAAGATGATTTACCGCTACCATTTCCACCAACAATAAAAACTAATTCTTGGGGGTAAAGGGTAAGATTAATTGGACCAAGAATAAAACTACTATCTTCTTTATCTGTGTAATAAGTGTGAGTAATATTTATCAGTTGTAAACTGTGCCAATTTGTGAGAGCATGAGGAGGTGCAGTGGCAACTTCCGCACGACTGGCTAAAGATAAACCCAATGATTCGATTTTTTGTAAGGCAACGCTGGCTTTACTTATTAATGGTAAATTATTGGAAATATTATCCATAGGCAACATTAAATAAGTAAATGTGAGAATATAACCTGATAAAGTTTCGGCATCAATGGCGAATAAATGCGGTAAAATGAACAAGACAAAACCAATGGCAAAGAAAAATATTAGTTTACCCCAACTGGTAGTTGTGGCGAATAAGGTTAAACCTTGAACATTGTGATTTCTAAATCTACTGGCTGTCGATTCTAAACGATTACTCAGGAAAAATTGACGGCGTTGATAGTGGAGTTTGAGTTCTTTAATGCCGGCGGTAATGGTGCTAAAATTATTAAATAAAGTGTCTTGATCTTCACGGGCTAAGGCTAATAATTTTTCTCCTCGATCTAATAACCATTTACAACTACCAATAGCTATTAGCATTAAAACCACAACCATGATAAATACTAACCAAGATAGCCAAGTTATATATAGTAAACATCCTAAAGCCATTGATATATCAATACATAAAAAGGGGATGACATAAACAGCATTTGCTACGGCTTGGACATCTTCTGTTAAAGTGGCTAATAAGCGGGGATTTCCTAATTGTTCTAAATGACTTAATTCCGATGCTAATATTTGCCGACTTAACTGCATTCGTAATTGCAAAACGGCATTTTGGGATAAGCGAATTAACATGATTTGGGAAATTACGCCGGTCATTAAGGCCACGGTGACTAAACCGACGAAACCCCAGGCTATAGTTGTCAAAGAGGCAGCATTGCTTTTACTCGCAGCACTACTAATCAGGGCGATTAATCCCGCACTACTACCACCACTCAAAAAACCTGTGATAATAGCGATCGCTACCATTGTCCAAGACGAACGCAAAAGAAAGTAAATTAGATTCATTGGTTATTAGTCATTAGTTATTAGTCATTAGGAAAACTATTTCCCCTGCTTATGTTCATATTCTGTTTATCAGCCGTTTTATTTTACACCTATGGGGTTTATACAGCGATAGCGAAGCGCGACCTAGGAATCGCTTTTTTGCGTGACTTTCCTCCCATAAACCCGGAATTTCATCCCCCTGTCACTATCCTGAAACCCCTATGTGGTGCTGACAAGGGGACTTACACCAACCTAGCTTCATTTTGTCAACAAGATTACCCCCAATATCAAATTATTTTTAGTGTCCGCAGTTCCACAGACCCTAGTATAGAAGTAGTTGAGAAACTAATTCAACAATTTCCAGAAATAGATATTAGTTTAGTGGTGAAAGATCATATTATCGGTGCTAATTTGAAAATTAGTAACTTAGCTAATGCTGTCACCACCGCCAAACATGATATTTTCCTCATTGCTGACAGTGATATTCATGTTGGTTCTGACTATTTACAAACAGTTATTCAACCATTACAAGATGAAAAAGTCGGCGTTGTTACCTGTTTATATCGTTCCACAGCCGAAGGAATAGCTACGATTTTAGAAGCTATTTGTACAGCCACAGACTTTCAACCGAGTATTTTGGTGAGTAAACAATTAGAGGGAATAAAATTCGCTTTGGGTTCAACTATTGTCATCCGTAAAACCACATTAGCAAAAATCGGCGGTTTTGCAGCAGTGGCTGATTATTTAGCAGACGACTATCAACTCGGCTATTTACCAACCCAAGCAGGAGACAAAGTAGTATTATCTAACTATATTGTTGAACACAGATTAGGACATAGTAGTTTATTAGATTCTATCAATCGCCAAATTCGTTGGGCACGTTGTATTCGTGTTTCTCGTCCTTGGGGTTATGCCGGCTTAATATTTACTTTTGGCACAGTTTCTAGTTTACTATTATTAATAACTAGCAGTGGTTCTATTTTTTCTTGGTTAGTTTTCTCCATCACTTTGCTAATGCGATTAGTTATGGCTTGGGTAATAGGGGTAAAACTTCTCAATGATGAAGTAACCAAAAAGGTTTTCTGGTTAATTCCTTTTGCGGATATAGTGAGATTTATAATTTGGTGTTGTGGCTTTTTTGGTAATACTATTGAATGGCGAGGGACAAGATTTAAACTAGTTAAAAATGGTAAATTAGCAATAATCGAAAGTTAGGAATCAAGAATTAGTAGGGATTTAGGGATGATCTTTGGTATCAACTTAACGCAAAACCTCTATTCTGCAAGTAACTCAAGTTCCCTGCTAATAGTAAAAGTTGTCTTTTGATAACTAAACACTAGGAAAACTTACTAGTACATCTTGGTGTCAACAAACCAACCATTCTCAATCGTTTTTGGGAAAAAATCCTGTAAATCCTGATTCTGACTTAATTATTTCCCCACTTTCCCATAGGCATAACGGGTTAAACTACCTTCATTGAGATTATTCCAAGCATATATCCGATCTCTAAAAGGTTTCCACTGTTCATAAACAGCTTTAAAATCAGCGTCTTTAGCTGCAAATTCATCATATAAAGCAAAAGAGGCTTTTTCCGCTGCTTCCAAGATTTCCTGACTATAAGCACGCAGTTGAACCCCGGTTTTTAATAGTTTCTCTAATGCTTCGCTATTGCGGGTATCATAACGAGCTAACATTGTTGTATTCGACTGATATGCAGCGGTTTCTAAAGCTGCTTGGTATTGAGGTGGTAACTTTTTCCATTCGTCCAAATTAACTTGGACTTCTAAAGTTGGACCTGGTTCCCACCAACCTGGATAATAATAAAATTTAGCAACTTTATTTAAACCCAATTTTTCATCATCATAGGGTCCTACCCACTCAGCCGCATCAATAGCGCCTGTTTGTAGCGCTTGGAAAATTTCCCCACCAGGAAGAGTTTGTACAGTTACTCCCAGTTTAGCCATAACTTGCCCCCCTAAGCCGGGAATCCGCATTTTTAAGCCCTTGAGATCATTAAGTGTTTTGACTTCCTTACGAAACCATCCCCCCATTTGTGTACCCGTATTTCCCGCAGGAAATTGAATTATATTAAATTTACTGGCATAAATTTCCCGTAGTTTGGTTAAACCTCCGCCTTCATATAACCAAGCGTTTTGTTGTTGGGCATTGAGTCCAAATGGTACTGATGTACCAAATCCTAAAGCAAGACTTTTACCGATATAGTAATAAGCAGCAGTATGTCCGGCTTGGACTGCACCTTGAGAAACCACATTGAGAACTTCTAAACCGGGGGCTATTTCTCCAGCCGCACGGGGTTCAATGATAAAATTCCCGTTAGTGAGAAATTTGACGCGCTCTGCTAAAACCTGGGCTCCGCCAAAAATAGTTTCCAAGGACAATGGCCAACTTGTAGCCATTTGCCATTTAACTGTCGGTAGGTTACTGGTATCGGTTTGACCTGTAGCGGCTTGATTTTGCGCCTTTTGACAACTACCAACTATGGCGACTCCGGTGGCGGCGATCGCACTTTGAGATAATCTGTTAACAATAACTCGACGTTTCATAAAAATGAATATTAGTAAGATTTACTTACAATATCATAATCCTGTAAAATTTTAGCCTACCACAGAGTGGGTTGGTGTTAAAATTTTTCGGTGTTGCTGAGTAAAAGTATGATTTTATTATGCCTACGGCACGCTGCGCGAACACGCAGAGACGCTCCAGACGCAGAGAGTAAGAGTTTGAGAGATGGAATTTTCGACTTTCATACCCCAATTCACCAACGCCAAATCTTCGTTGGCACAAAGTACGGGGAAAAAAGGTTTTAGACTTGTTGACTTTTCCTTATACAGTTTTTATAGTGTTGATACACTTAAAACTTATTATTTCTTATAATTTTGCCAATTGCTGATCATTTCGGATTAGTATAAAAATATTAAGTAATTTCTAACTAAATTTAACGGCTATGTTAGAAACTGTTTTGGCTGAACCTAGCATTAAACTGCCACCCACCCAGGCTGAACTTCCTTGTGATGATGGTATCCCCATGGAGACACAAAGACATAAATTACAAATGGATATTTTAATTGATACAATTCAGCCTTGGTTATATCAAAGGGCTGATGGATATGTAGGTGGCAATATGTTTGTCTACTACAGTTTAGCACAATTAAAAAATCAAGATTTTCGCGGTCCAGATTTCTTTGCTGTTTTAGGTGTGCCGAAAACAGAACGACTTTCTTGGGTAGTTTGGGAAGAAGGAAAACCACCAGATGTGGTAATTGAATTACTTTCAGAAAGTACAGCTAACAATGATAAAAATGCCAAAAAATTGATTTATCAAAATCAAATGCGGGTTTCCGAATATTTTTGGTATGACCCGTTTAACCCCAATGATTTTGCAGGTTTTGATCTGAATAGTGGTGCATATCAACAGATTGCTCTAAATGAGAAAAATCAACTGGTAAGCAAAGTTTTAGATTTGGCTTTAGTGCGTTGGCAAGGTAATTACAGAGGTGTTGATGCCACTTGGTTGCGCTGGGCAACTTTGGATGGTGAGTTGTTTCCCACTTCTCAAGAAATGGTAGTAATTTCACAACAAAGGGTAGATGAAGTAGAACAAATTGCAGAACAGGAAAAACAACGTGCAGAACAGGAAAAACAACGTGCAGAACAGGAAAAACAACGTGCAGAACAAGCTGAATTGCAATTAAGACGAGTTGCTATTAAGTTGTTACAGAATGGAATGTCTGGAGAACAAGTGGCACAATTGACAAATTTGGATATTTTGGAGGTGGAGAAATTGATTAATTAATAGTAATAATTCAGCCGTCAGTATGGATTTACCACTGTTCTTTACTAATAGCAAAAGTCATTCTTAGATGACTAAACACTGGGAAAATTTCCGAGTCTGTTTTAACAGACTTGAGCTATTAGACAGGGAATTTATTCCCTGGCTGACTGTATTCTCAACTCTTGCCTTTAATTTATTATGTTCTATGCGTAACTCAAAAAGATTTGCTTTCATCAGTCAGCTATTAAAATTTTCCCAGTTTATTGACAATGGTGCTGATAAATTGGGATGGTTATCGAATTGGCTAGTTTTGCTAACAATTGGAGTCGGTTTTTTTAATGTTGTCGCCCGTTACATGGGGCGCTTCATTGGTGTACAATTGTCTTCTAATGCCTTATTAGAACTGCAATGGTATTTATTTTCTCTCACATTCTTATGCGGCTTTGTTTATATTTTACGTCATGGAGAAAATGTCCGGGTTGATTTTCTTTATACTAATATGAGTGAAAAAAACCGCGCATTAATTGATTTTCTTGGCACAATTTTATTTTTAATTCCCTTTTGTCTCATTGGCATTTGGGTGACAATCAATCCGGTTTTACAATCTTGGGGTAGATTAAGTGATGGTAGTTGGGGAACTTGGGAAATATCTTCTGATGCTAATGGTTTACCCCGCGCCCCAATTAAAACTATGGTTCCTATAGCCTTATTATTCCTGCTTTTACAAAGTATTTCTCAAGCAATTAAATATTTAGCAGTATTACTAGGCTATCAACAAGTAGCAGAACAAATTCGTTTAGAGACTTCAGAAAATATCAATATTGAATAGGGGAAATTATGGGTTTTGAATGGTTAGCAATTTTAATGTTTGTCGGCTTTTTCTTTATTCTCATGAGTGGCTTTCCTGTCGCTTTTTCCTTTGCCGGTACAGCCATTGTTTTTGGACTTATGGGTACAGCAGTTGGGGCTTTTAATCCGGCGCGTCTCCTCCTATTACCTAATAGTTGGTTTGGCACAATGTCGAACTTTACCTTACTTGCCATTCCCTTTTTTGTGTTTTTAGGTGCAGTTCTAGAAAAGTCAGGATTAGCAGAAGAGTTATTAGAAACTATCGGCATTGTTTTAAGTCGTGTCAGGGGAGGATTAGCTTTAGCAGTTGTTTTAGTGGGAACTGTTTTAGCAGCCACAACCGGAGTCGTAGCCGCTACAGTAATTGTCATGGGGATGTTATCATTACCGTTGATGTTACGCTATGGCTATGATAAAAAATTAGCTTCAGGAGTTATTATTGCCTCTGGGACTTTAGCTCAATTAATTCCTCCGAGTTTAGTCTTAGTGATTCTTAGTGATCAAATTGGTGTTTCTGTGGGAGATTTATTTTTAGGGGCATTAATTCCCGGATTAATGTTATCTGGTGCTTATATTCTTTATATTTTAGGACTAGCTTTTTTTCAACCGGAAAAAGTGCCACTTATCCCTGATGATGTGGTAATTCCTCAAGGTAATCAATTAATTAAACAAGTTTTTAAAGCTGTTGTTCCCCCGATTATTTTAATTTTTGCGGTGTTGGGTAGTATTTTCTTTGGTGTGGCAACTCCCACAGAAGCGGGGGCTGTCGGTGCTGTTGGGGCTTCTATTCTCGCCGCTTTTAATAAAAGGTTAACACCACAATTAATTCGTGATGCTGCCCATTCTACCGCAGTGATTACAGCTTTAGTGGTGATGATTTTATTTTGTTCTTCGATGTTTAGTTTGGTGTTTGATGCTTTAGGTGGCAAAACTCTGATTACTAATTTATTAATCGGTTTACCTGGAGGATATTGGGGGTTTTTAATTGTTAGTAATATCGTGATTTTTATTTTAGGAGCTTTTCTAGAATTTATTGAAATTTGCTTTATTGCTATGCCTTTATTAGTACCAGCAGCCCAAGCTTTAAATATTGATATGGTATGGTTTGGTGTAGTAATGGCAGTGAATTTACAAACGGCGTTTATTTCTCCACCTGTGGGCTTTTCTTTGTTTTATTTACAAAGTGTTGCCCCTAAAGAAGTGAGTACGTTAGATATTCATAAAAGTGCGATTCCTTTTATCATTTTACAGTTTATTGTGTTGTTAATTGTAATTGCTTTCCCGCAAACAGTTCGCTGGTTAATTGATATTTCCGCAACGACTGGGGTTTAGTCATTTATGGGCGGTTAGAAACCGCGTCTACACAGGCAAAACCTGCCTACGCAGGTTGAAAATTCCATTAACAAAATTTAACCAAACTATCAGAAAAGTCCCTGTTTAAAATGCACCATAAATAATATTATCTTTTCTATCCGCGAACTCCGAAAAGAACATATTGGTGAAACTGTTACCTTTTACGGATGGGTAGACCGTCGCCGCGATCATGGTGGTGTGATATTCTTAGATTTGTCCGGTTCAGTTCTTAGTTGAGCTTACACTATTTAATCCATATCAAAATCCTTAACTAGGCAGATAAATAAAATGTCAGAAGAAGAGTTTCAACAAAAAATCTTAAATTCACTGGAAGAATTGAAAACTGATGTGGCAAAATCAAATGAGAAATTTGAGGTATACAGGCAAGCTACGCAGTCACTGGTTAATTTGGCTTTCGGTTTGATTGCCAGTGCCACGATAATTACGGTGGTGTCGTCAGTTTTTAAGCGGTAAGGTTTTTTAATTTAGCTATATTCACACTAAGAATGAAGATAATTCAAAAAAGCCAGGGATTTAAGTCCGTCGGTTTCATTTTCTGATCTCCTTCTCTCTTCCTTTGCGTCTCTGCATCTCTGGGTGAGAAAAAAATATTTAACTTATCTCCCCAAAAATAGAACTAACTACTTAATAAGTATATGAAACTTAACAAAAAAAACACTAAATTCATAGGAAAATGGTAAATTGATTTCAGTAACACCCATGATCAGGTTGTGTTTCTTGATAGTCCATCAACTTAATTAGATATAAGTTATATGTTTACCAGAATCCGTCGGCTTTCAAATCGGTTTTTTAATAACTCTCGGACAGTAAACAACGAACCACTGAATAAAGTGAGTTTAGTTGTCATTATTTTAGTTGATATTTTTATTTTAATTAATGTTTTTACCGGTTTAAATAATATTAGTGAATGGCATCTTAGCCCAACGCAAGCTTATCCATGTTATACAGAATGGAATAGTTACAAAACCCAATCTAGCGAAAATAAAGATTATGAATTTTTGAGGAGTTCATTACCTTACGGTAGTAATGAGCAAAGAGTTCGGCAAACATATCAAGATGAAGAAGTTGGACATTTGGGTAAAGTTTCTGAAATATGTTTGAACTATGGTGAATCCAAAGATAAACTGAATAATCCTCAAAATCAGAAAATTATCACCACGATAAATCGGACTCAAGATCAAATTAGTCGTCTTGAACAAGTAAATGCTACTATTCGTCAGCAATATGATTCAACCTTATTAGAAAAAATTGCTGGACAGTCTTCAGGTAATTCTATTAATCAGGTTCGCGCCGAAAAAGCTAAACAGGAATTAGAGCAAAATAGTCAGAGAATTGCCAACTTAAAACAGGAAATTGCTAATCTGCAAAATCAACTGCGGACAAAACCCGAAAGTGTTAATTTATTGTCTTTTGTCAAAGATGAAACTAAATTTAATCAAGTTGCTAAAGACTATAAAAATGCTTCCTTTTGGTATCCTAGCATTCAATTAGTTTTTCAGGCTATCTTTTTGATTCCACTAATTCTGATTGCATTATTAGTTAATAATTTTAGTCAACGCAGAGGATATGGATTAATAGGATTAATTAGCTGGCATTTGCTAGTTATATTTCTCATTCCGCTAATTTTGAAAACATTTGAATTTCTGCAAATTGGTGTAATATTTAAATTCTTGTTTGATATTATTAGTTTTCTGTTTGGTGGGCTAGTTTTCCTAATTAGTTATGTTTATATTTTGCTAATTCCCTTAGTTGGTTTTGGCATGATTAAATTCTTCCAAACCGTTGTCTTTAATCATAGAATTCAAGCGGCTAACAGAATTCAAAAATCCCGCTGTATTCGGTGTGCTAAAAAAATTCGTCCTCAAGATAGTCACTGTCCCCACTGCGGGTACTATCAATATGTCGAATGCCATAATTGTCATAATTTGACCTATAAAGAATTACCTTATTGTCATCATTGTGGTGCTGATCAAAATTCCCCTAATTTAGAGGTAAATTAACAATTTAAGAAAGTAGAGAAATTTCGATGCAAGTGAGGTAAAATAGGCAATAATTAACCGTAGATGACAGGAGATAGACGCAGATAATTTGGTTTTCCTGCTCTCCTCATTTATTCGATATTATTAAGTTATTGATTGAAATCTAGGCAAACAACTTATGTCATCTATTACCAATGTCACTGAAGCTACATTTAAACAAGAAGTGCTAGAAAGTCAAACTCCTGTTTTAGTTGATTTTTGGGCCCCTTGGTGCGGTCCTTGTAAAATGCTGTCTCCTGTAGTGGAAGAAGTGGCTGCGGAATATAAGGGACAGGTAAAAGTGGTAAAGTTGAATGCTGATCAAAATCCTACTGTTGCTAGTCATTACGGGATTCGCAGTATTCCCACTTTGATGATATTTAAGGGGGGACGACAAATTAAAACAGTTGTTGGTGCTGTTCCTAAAACTACATTAGCTACTACATTAGATAAGTATGTTGATTCCTAGCTACAGCATTGTTCACCGAATATTGCAAGCTTTCCGTTCTCCGTCATGTTCAGGATGTTGCCAAGAATAAGCAAAATGGCTGACACCCTTAATTTGAGGAGATAATTGGCGGAGGGCTTGCATTTGTACTTCTAAAGGGGGACGATTACTAATTGATTCTCCCCACTTCCCAGCTAAAGCCGGAATGACCTTTGTGCCTGGTTGTGCCATTTTTAAAACCTGTTGAACTTGCGCCACAATGCAACTAGCATTCCCGCAATTTGCATAGGACATGGGATGCCATTGTAAGGTACTAGAAAACCTATCCCAAGGTTGTAAGCGAGAATCATACCCTTGTCCTAAAGCTTGATTACCTTCGGGAAAAAATACTGCTCCCGCAGGAATACCTTGTTGTTTGGCTGGGTAACTTGCTAAGGTTACAAAATCTACGATACCTTGCATAGCGTGAGCAACGGAGAGTAACCACAAATCCAATTGCAAAACCCGCTGTTTTTCCTCTGAAGAAGGTAAGGATTTCTGCTTTTTGAGGGGAATACGCCCTTCCCATAAAGGTTCATCTTCTTGAGGATAGCGTTTGTCAATTTCTGCTATATCGCCAGCGCTGACATATCCTTTGGTTAAAAAACGACGAATTAATTCTAATCCTTTGGCATTTTTGGCGCGACTAAATAGGACTTCTTGGGTGGCTGGAGTAAATAGCCAGAGGTCATGAACTTTGGTAGCAATGGAGTCAATGCCACTCTGACGAGGGTAACGAACATAATCGAAGAGAATACCATCTGGACGACGGCGGATAACCTGTTGTACCATACGGTAGTAATCGGTTTTTGCTTGGGTGTTATAGGGATCAATAAAGACTTGGGAACTATCTTCTACTACGGATAAGCTGGTTTGATTTTTGCCATTACGGGCGATCGCATTTTGTCTATCTGTACGTTGAGCATAGGTGTAACCAAAGTTAGTCGTAAACATCCAGGCATAAACCTTTAAACCCCGTTGTTGCCCTTTTTTAATTGCTAATGCTAACAAATCAAATTTTTCTGCACCAGGAAGGCGAACTACAGCAGGCCAAACTGTAGAATTAGTTGCGGCGGGTAATAACACTTGTCCATCATAAAATACTTCTAAATAAACTTGGTTATAGCCTTGGTTGACAATTCGATCCATAATTTGATCAACTGCTCCCGGCTGAATATCACAGGGATACAAGCGTAACCAAATAGCCTGAGTTTGCGGCCAAGTCTGACTACGACAAGTTTTTAATTCTTGTGTATGCTGTTTGAGTAATTTCTGATAGCGACTTGCTGCCTCTTTATTGCCTTTAAAAGCTAATAAACGTAAGTTTTCTTTTTCTTGAGTTGCTTTTGATGATACCCAACAATCCTGTCCGTTCTGAGCAATGGCTGGTTTTGTAGCTAGGTTGAGAATCAATAAGCAATTAGTAATAATTACAGTCAATAAACCTTGCCAAGATAAAACTACCCTTAAAAATTTCCAGTTAAAATCAGACATAAATAGCCATCAGTTTTGATTCGTCAGAGCTTACTTGAAACAGCCTCTACTTAAGATATTCTCACATCTGGAGAGACGTACAACTATCAAAAGCAGTATTTCATATAAGCGACTCAGACATATACTGGAAACAAGAAGAATATGCCGCAATCAAAGTTTCCGTAAATCGGAACGTAGGGATTTGAACCCTAGACCTCCACTACCCCAAAGTGGCGCGCTACCAAGCTGCGCTACGTCCCGTAAATGTGAACTTGTGTGAACTTGAGATTTTAGACTTTTGGTGTGGGGATGATTCCAAATGTGTGAATCTAAAATTAATTAAGTCACTCTTGCGAGTATATCACAAGGTCAAGAAAAATAGCAAGGGGTGACTCAAAAAACTTTTAGCATCCTCATGGCTGGCAACAATTCGGCTACGGCTGAAGCTTCCCATTTACCTTCTGTCCCTCGTCCTGTGTTGAGGATGAAGCGCAGATTATAGGCATGAGCATAACCTTCCACCTCCATCCATAATAAATCACTTTCGGCTTCACAGGCAATTTTTTCCTCTTCCATTAATTCTGTAGCTAGATGCTTCATGGTATCTGCAAGCTGATTAAATAGACGACAAAATTCGTTTAATTCTGCTTCGGTTAATTCTATCGCCCAATCTTGAGACCCGACTAAGGCTGGAAATTTTGGTGCATCTGGATTCCAGCCTATGCGCCAACCAGTGCCGCTTTTGATGACTCGTTCCATAGTGAATTTAATTTTGTCCGACTACTTAGATAGAACGCCGATACAGTTAGTCTTTCACAATCTTAAATCTAAAATGCTATAATTCTTCAGCGATCGCCTTAGGATCTTAGCAAACATAATTTTGTAAACATTCCTAATTGGCACACTTTCCGGTTAGGATAGTATATCCGTTCTATTAAAACTCCCGTCCAGTAATTTGGGAAAATCCTATACTTAGAGGCAAAAATGGCAGCTAATACTGAGACTTCTGGCAAGCAAAAAGCGTTAAATATCGTACTTGGACAAATTGAGCGCAGCTTCGGCAAGGGAGCAATTATGCGCTTAGGTGATGCCACCAGGATGAAGGTAGAAACAATATCCACCGGAGCGCTCACCCTAGATTTAGCCTTGGGTGGTGGTTTACCCAAGGGACGAGTAATCGAAATCTACGGACCAGAAAGTTCTGGTAAAACTACTATTGCTCTTCATGCCCTCGCAGAAGTACAAAGAAATGGTGGTATAGCAGCATTTGTAGACGCTGAACACGCCTTAGATCCTACCTACGCTGCTGCATTGGGTGTAGACATTGATAACTTACTCGTTTCTCAACCAGACAATGGTGAATCAGCATTAGAAATAGTTGATCAACTTGTGCGTTCTGCGGCTGTTGATATCGTTGTTATTGACTCCGTTGCTGCTTTAGTCCCCCGCGCTGAAATTGAAGGGGATATGGGGGATATTCACGTAGGTTTACAAGCTCGGTTAATGAGCCAAGCTCTACGAAAAATCACTGGTAATATTGGTAAATCTGGATGTACAGTTCTTTTCATTAACCAGTTACGGCAAAAAATCGGTGTCACTTATGGTAGTCCCGAAACAACAACGGGTGGTAACGCGCTGAAGTTTTACGCTTCTGTGCGCTTGGATATTCGCAGAATTCAAACTTTGAAAAAAGGGACTGATGAATTTGGTAACCGTGTCAAAGTCAAAGTAGCTAAAAATAAAGTTGCACCGCCTTTTAGAGTTGCCGAATTTGATATTATCTTTGGTAAGGGTGTTTCTACCACTGGTTGTTTAGTGGATATAGCTGAAGAAACTGGTGTTCTTTTGCGTAAAGGTGCTTGGTATAGCTACAGTGGTGAAAACATTTCCCAAGGTAGAGATAACGCAATTAAGTATTTAGAAGAAAAACCAGAGTTTGCAGCCAAAGTCAAAGAACAGGTTCTGGAAAAACTCGATAAGGGGGCTGTAGTTTCTGCTAATTCTGTAGTGCAACCCCATGATGTTGAGGGGGAAGAAGAGATTGAGTTAGAAGAGGAATAAACAATATCAGGGACAATTTATTGAATTGTCCCTACGCCTTTTTGAGGTTTATTCAAGCTTGAAAATATATTCAAGTTTTTTCCGTTCACCTACTCATTCAACTACCAAGTATTTTCAAAAAACCCAGCGATCGCTAGGTAATAAACTGGTTTATGCTATAAATAGTCAAAGTTTAAGAAATATTAAGTAGGTAGACAGAAAAATTTAAAGGTATGTTAAGAAAAGTAAATAGGGCTGAAGCCCTCTTTCCCCCTGCTCTCTGCCTTACCCCAACGACAACTTTTAACGCCCACCTACTTAAGTTCTCTTCCCACTATACTCATGCAATGTATTGTTAATCGCCGCGACCAGTTTTCAGTGGTTGATCGGTATTGGTCTCCCGAACTGAGTGAAATCGAGAATTCAGAAAAATTTGGTGCTTACTCTTTAATGTTCATGTTATTTACGCCAACCTGTATCCGCCGGTGTTTAGATGGGAGTGGGGGGGCTCGAACCCCCACGACCTTTTACGGTCAACGGATTTTCATTCTCTTGTAGTTTTCACTACTACTTAGGTGCTAAAGCAATCATAAGTTTTGAGAATTGGACTCTCCCTTTACCCTCGGCTTTACGTTAGGGTAGCTCCCGTCGAGTCTCTGCACCTTCCCAGTCAAATATTTTTCTGGGCTTGGCTCAGGATTGCCATATCTATAAATAGATTTAGGTTTCCCTGAGTTTGAGAGCTGCCACTTGAAAGATTTCTCCATCAAGGCTCAATTCCTTTAAGTCCGTAGCGTCTACCATTCCGCCACACTCCCGTAAGGTTGTTTACTGTTTTTGAGGCAGTATTCACCCGCTTATCCGTTATACCACTAATTGCTTTTTTTTGGCAAGTAGATTTTAAAATTTTATTTGCTAACGCTAATATTTAACATTTAGCCCCGAAACAAAATATTAAACTGGCCACTTATGTTCACGCTTAATGGCTGATGACGAGCATATCATAAGTTTCGATTTTTGGGCAATAGGTTTTGGGGAAGATGGAAAATAACAGAATTACCGATTTCCTTAAACCAGTCATTGGGCATATCATAAGAAGTGAATGCACCAAATATAGTTCAAATTGCGGTAAGACATATGGTTGTAGCACTACTGTATCTGAGTTTAGCTGGCGCTTATTTGCTGGTAATACCCATTGCTGTATTTTTCTACTTGAGTTTAAGATGGTATACGGCTGGTTCTGTGGAACGGGTGTTTATGTACTTTTTAGTGTTCTTTTTCTTTCCGGGGTTGCTAGTTCTCTCCCCGTTTGTGAATTTGAACCCCCGTCCTCGAAAAATTGCTTAAATTTAAGATTGGTAGGTCATAATTCTCATGCGACGTATTGACGCGATTGGTATTGGCTTCGGCGTTTTTGTGGCTGGTGGCTTGGCTTATGTGGCTTTGCAAGGAGTGGGTTTAGATAGTCAGAATGCTGGTATCTGGAGTCAAGTTTTCTTGATGGCTGGCTTAATTGGCTGGTTATGCACCTATATTTTCCGAGCGATAGGGAATAAAATGACCTACCATCAACAACGGGAAGCTTATGAAACGGCTTTTTTACAAAAGCGGCTTGATGAACTCTCTCCTGAAGAGTTAGCTAAACTGCAAGCAAAAATTGCAGAGGAAAAAGAATCTCAGGTTTAGAGTTATGATTGTTCAGTTGTCAGTTGTTGATTGTAACTACTGACTACTGACCACTGACTACTGACTAGGCGAAATGACTGCTATTTCTCATTGCTTTGAAAATTTAAGACGGAATCAAGAGTGCGCGTTGATTCCTTTTATTACGGCTGGTGATCCGGATTTAGAAACTACTGCTAAGGCTTTACAGGTTCTGGATAATTCTGGGGCGGATATGATTGAGTTGGGTGTGCCCTATTCTGATCCTTTGGCTGATGGTCCGGTGATTCAGGCTGCGGCTACTCGGGCTTTGGAGAGGGGAACGACTTTAGAGCAAGTATTGGCGATGCTCAAGGGGATTAGTCCGAGTTTGCGATCGCCTATTATTTTATTTACCTATTACAATCCGATTTTACATCGAGGCGTTGATCAGTTTTTGAGGCAAATTAAAGATGCTGGTGTGGCAGGTTTAGTTGTGCCGGATTTGCCGTTGGAAGAGTCCGCAGGGCTAATTAAACCAGCAGCACTGATGGGCATAGATTTAACCCTATTGGTAGCTCCTACGAGTTCTCCTGAAAGAATTGAAGCGATCGCCCGTGCTTCTCAAGGATTTATCTATTTAGTCAGTGTTACTGGTGTCACGGGAATGCGAACCCAAATGCAAACGCGGGTGGGTGATTTGCTGCAACAAATTCGTAATGTTACAGATAAACCCATCGGTGTGGGGTTTGGAATTTCTGATCCTGAGCAAGCACGACAGGTAAAAGCATGGGGGGCGGATGCGGCAATTGTCGGTAGTGCTATGGTGAAGCGACTGGCAGAAGGAACACCAGAGCAGGGATTAGATGCGATCGCTCAATTTTGTCAAAGTCTCAAAACAGCCATCAGAAACCCCTCTTAATCAAAGAGAGCAATTGCCAAACAGTGTATTTTTTTGTTATTTTTTAGTGGACAATTTGACTGTAATCATCTTAAATAATAACAGCATATCTTAGGATAGACAAAAAACTAACTGATACACTGGTTTATCTTGACTCTTAGACTTAATATACTATCAAAGTAGGCAAAAAATTATGTGTGTGAGAGTGCGTCAGTCACAACTGAGTTACTGTTCATTAGTATTCGAGGGGTAACAGCAATGAGCGAAAGTATGGCATTTATTGGCGGAGTCGCAGTAGCTGGGTTGGCGGCTTTAGTTTTACTAAAAGGAACAAACACCCCAATACAATCGAATTTTGCTGTTAGTCCCCAAATGCCTGGAACAGTCATGGCACCCCAGGTAATGCAGTATCCTCCCAATTACGGGCAACCTGCCTATTCTAATCAGCCGCCAACTGCTCCTAATTCTGATCAGCGGCTAGAAATGGAAAAGCTGAAAATGAATATGCAAATAGAGAAGTTGAAAAGCGACAATGAACAACTAAAGTTACAAAACCAACAATTCCAGGCACAAGCTCAAAGTTTTACGCAACAGCAGTGGCAATTAGCACAACAAGCTAATCAACAAAAAATGGCCACTTGGCAACAACCTGAGCAAAATAATTGGTGGTCTTCACCTGTGCTTTGGGCTGTGGGTGGCGCTACCTTGACTATTGGTGGTGGTGTTGTGGTCGCTGGTGTTTTATCTTTATTTGCACCAAAACAGCGTCCTACTCGGACTGTTCAGGTGATTCATCCCTACAATGGATCAACACCATCTTTAAATCCTGTACGTCGCGCTGAGTTTTTACCATCTTCTACCATGGAATCTAGAAGGATCGAAACGGCAGAATACGACGAAATGCACTAAGCAGTCGTGCTGAATATTGCTGAATAGTTCGGATATTAGTGGGGTTTTAAGTATTAAACCCCATTTTTTAGTGTCTGTGAGGGTAAAATTGCTTCTTCAAGCATTTCACGAACCATGTATCCTACATTCCGCACGCATTTTTGGAGTTATCCGGTCCAAAACAACCCCCTTATGACTAACTTTTATAGGGGTATTAGGAACATCTTGTTTTAGCTTAATCAGCAGAAGCCCCACGTCTCACTCTTAGGAGCGTGAGTTGAGTTGCGTAGCCCAAATTGTATTTGAGCGTAGCGAAAACAAAGAAGGCTACAGCGACGAAACGAACAAAATATTGATTTTATGTTATTAGGACTTACGCATTGACAGGATCAACCAAATATGAGGTATGGGTTTCGGGCATTTTAACGTGATTTTTTGATGATTTTTGAGCGCTCGCTATTGAGCAGAAGTTAATCACCAAAAGCCTGAAACGAGGGATTTTCGTT
>NZ_JAQMSE010000255.1:0-35761 GCF_028330045.1 Aphanizomenon sp. CS-733/32 | reverse complement strand
TACTGCACGTCATGCAATTAATAGCGACGATTAAGTAATGTAAAAAATCTTGAGATGATTTCGTAGTGAGAAATTCAGTTCTCAAATGAGGAATAAATTCCTCACTACAAACTTTGAGTTATTCAAGCCGTTCTACTTAATTGCGATAATACCAATTCCTAAAATTCGACAACAGATTCAAACCCATAAACCCCGATCTGTTGGATTTTCTTAATTAGGAATTGGTATAAATACATGATCTGGAATTAATCACATCTTCATAAAATTACGAAAAGTATCCAATGAAATCTCAGAATCAACTCCCAGAATATTTACTACACATACCTCCAAAAATGTGGCAGGAATTTTGCAAAAGTATGTTAGAATCTCGAAATATTAATGAAGAAGTCATTGGCTTCTTTTTCTGTAAAAGCCATCAAATCTCCAAACTGAAAATTCGCTACATTCCTAAAGCTTGGGTAGTTCCTTTGCAAGATTGTTATGAATTACAATCAAATAGTGGCTTAGTATTGGCACAAGAATTCCATTCCTACATATTAGAAAAGTATCTTCAAGATGGACTGCACGTGGTTCACATTCACACCCATGTTGGCGAGTTCATGCCTGAATTTTCATCTGTTGATGATTATTACGAATCAGAATATGCTAATTTTCTGACTCATAAATTTTCTCAAAAAATCCGGTTAATTTCTGGAGTCTTCAACCAGTCATTACAAAAAGGTAAATTCCGGATCTGGAACAGAAGAGGCAAAAATTATTATCATGTTGATTTTTGTAATTCATACCTAAAAATAGGTAATTTTGATGACGATTTGGCCTTAAATATGGTAGGAGAAGAATTTGATAAGTCATTTAATCATCAATCCAAAAACGACTTTGATAATACAAGAATTTCAAATTTCTCCTCAAAAAACCTCATCCCATCTACGATGAAATCAGTTTTTAGCCAGCAAAATTCCTATAATCATCAAAATCTGATGTTTGCTAGACAAAAAATATTTGGTGATGCCTGTCAAAAGGAACTTCATGAACTCAAAATTAGCCTCATTGGTTGCGGTGGAATCGGCGCAAATTTTGCCGAATCATTAGGGCGATTGGGAGTAAAAAATTGGGTCTTAATTGACAGCGATCGCCTGGAAACAGTCAATCTAAATCGAATGCCAGGAGCTACCCCCAAAATGGTTGAGCAACAATGGTATAAAGTTGATTATGTCAAATATTTAATTAAAAAAATCTACCCCACAGGTTCTAATGTCAAAGCTATCCCCACATTATGTAATAACGAAATAACTCAGACAGAAATAGCCCTATCTGATTTAATCGTAGTAGCAACAGATAATCATCTCTCCCGCAAACAAGCTCAGGAATTAGCATTGACATATATGCGTCCTCTGCTTTGTTTGGGTAGTCACATTGATATCAACCCATCTGACCATACACCACGAATGTTTTGTCGTGTCACCGTTCCACCTTTGGGAGGTAATTGGTGTTTGATGTGCGGTAATATTATTAGCCTGCAAAAAGCAGCCGTCGAATCCGCACCTGTACAAATCAATCAAATGGTGAATCGCGCAGGCTATATGGAAGGAGTCAACGACCCAGCAGTATTTTGGTTAAATAGTATTTGTGCTAGTACCGGAGTTGGTGTAATTCACGGAATGGTAAGCGGTTTTCTCAACTTAGATGCTGGCATTGATTGGATTTATGAGTTTCCTAATTCCGTTTGGCATCAAACAGACACAAAGTATCTAGAAACACCTGATTGTTATTTCTGTTCTCAGTCTAACGGCTTAAAAATAGAAACTGAAGATATTGATCGAGAAAGCGATGTTGACAATATGGACTATTGGTAGTTAGTCGGCGTGAAAATTTCAATGTAGTTTAAGTAAAGTCTTCGGTAGTGCGATTCCTAGGTCGCGCTAGTTCCCTCCGGGACGCTTTGCGAACGCGATCGCTGATCCTGTATCGTGCATTAATGTAATGCACCTTTTTAATGCTAATTATTTGTGCTTTATGCTACGAAATAATGACGAAATTTACTAGGACAATATGGTAATAAATTCGTGATTCGCTTGAAAACACTAGACTTTGAGGTTTGTTAAATGCAGACAATATAAAATAAGTTTTATTGAGTATGGAAGAAAATGTCTACTCCTCCCATCTGTCATTTCCTTATCGGTGTCCCTGGTAGCGGTAAGTCCACTTTTGCTACTGAATTAGCTAAGTTGGGGAATTATTGCATTGTTTCTACTGATGTTATTCGTCAAGAACTCTATGGGGATACCACTATTCAGGGTGATTGGATAGATATAGAAGCAGCAGTAATTTCTCAAATCACAGCAGCATTGGCTCAAAATAATGCTGTAGTCTATGATGCCACTAATGTCAAGCGTGCGTGGCGACTGGATTTATTAGAAAAGTTAAAATTAGCCATCGCTTCCCCGGTTTTATGGATGGGGTGGTACTTAAAAACCCCTTTGCTAACTTGTAAAGGATGGAATCAACAGCGCACCCGTCAAGTTCCAGAGGTGGTAATTGAGAGTATGTACCGATCGCTGCAAGATTTTCCACCAATCGCCGCTGAAGGGTTTGCAGCAGTTAAGGAAGTTGATGTCACGTCTGCAAAGTTCAACTGTCACCAAATCTCTACCCAAATTCAACAGCTTTCTCGTAGTCTCATTAACCGCAACAACCGTAATAGTCAAATTACTTTTCATGCTTACAGTAAATTGCTGGATTTTGAGCGATTGATGTATCTAATTTCCTTGATCATTAACTATCCGGGAATTGGTAATCTGCAAGCAACTCACCCCAGTTTATTAGCCAGCATTTTGGGTAAAATCCCTCGATTTACCAGTTCACTAGAAGAAATCACCGCTTGTATCAGCCAATTATATGGCAATATCTATGCAGATGAAATTGCGATCGCCTCTAATTTACTATGGTTGCAGCAAAATTCCCTCATTGGTGTTAATTCTATTTCTTCACCTTCCCATCTCCCTATCTCCCCTGGCGCTGTTTCTCTGACCGCTTCCGTTTCCGTGGTAACTCATCCCTACTCAGATTTACCAGCGTTTCAGAGATTATTGCAAACTATTAGGTTCATCTTACATCATCCGTTTTTATCCAATTCTGGACAGGGAAGTTTTAAAACTTTACTGTCCGCACTGCAAGAATATGAGATTATTGAGGGTAATACTTTAGATTCTGTCCGTAAAGATATAGAAAAAGTCCTTAAACCATATAAAATATTACATAATTTTTCTATGCGAGATGGTTATTTTGCGGGAACGGCAATTTTATCAGCACTAGAATTAACTCAGGTGTTTCAAGTTCTCCAGTCTCAAGCACAAAGTCTCAATGACCCGATAGCACTGGAAATTTACGAAACCTTTGCTACTCGCATGGCACAAAGTCGCTTAGGGGTCAGTGATATTTATCCAGTACGGGCGATCGCTAATCGCAGTATGATTGACCCGGAGTATTTACCAGCAGAATCTCTAGCCAGAAATTTACAACCAGTGGAGGAAGCGATCGCTCAAGGACAATTGTTAGAATTAAATCGTTTTCCTGGTGGTGGTAAGTTTACCCTAGATGAAGAAGGGTTCTTCTTGGCTTTTCCATTACAAATTGTTTTTTCTAACACAGCTTGGTATTTGGGTTATGAATGTGTATCCGGTGAATATCACGGCTTATTTCGTTTTGAAAGACTAGATAGATTATTTATTGGTAAACCTCAAACAAAAGTGCGTTCTCGACAAGAACAAGAAAGTTCCTTAAAAAAGTTACAAAAACTATCTCAAGCCAGTGTAGGAGTTTTTTTAGGTTACAACCCCCAAGACCAACAGCAATTTCTGAGTATTAATAAAAAAGAACGTTCTCAAGTATGTGTCACCATTGAACTGTGGTTTAATGATGAAATTTTTAGATTTGTTGCCGAAGGAACTAAACGATTTCCTCCACAACAGATGAAAATGTCTTTACCAATCATAGGTAAGAGATTAACTTTGCCTAAATCTATTTTTTGTCTTGGTAAAACAGAAAATAAAACCTTTCCTCATCGGTTTCAAGTCATATTACCTCAGTGGTCTTTAGATGATGTGGAACTTTTGCGCTGGATTCTTGGTTTTAAAGGAGGGGTGAAGGTAATAAAACCAAAATCATTAGTTAATAAATTAAAACAAATCGGTGAGGATATTGTCAATGTTTATAGATATTAGATCCCCGAGTTCTTTGAGAAGTCGGGGATCTGGGAACTCGGATATCTGGTAAAATTTCATTAAATTTGAATATCCCATATTTTTATTTATGCCCCAAAGAGAAACTCCCTGGCAAAGTGGTAACTTTTATCATATTTATAATCGTGGTAACAATCGTCAAGATATTTTCTTTGAACGTGAGAATTATATTTATTTTCTCCGGTTACTAAAGGAACATCTTATTAAAAATGCAGTAGATATTGTTGCTTACTGTTTAATGCCTAATCATTATCATTTATTGGTATATCTGAGAAATGAAACCCTATCTGATGCCATGAAATCTCTCTCTCTTGCTTACACAAAGGCAATTAATAAACGGTTTAACCCTTCGGGGGTATTATTTCAGGGACGGTTTCAAAGTATTCACATCCAAGAAACTGAATATCTTGTCAATCTTTCTCGCTATATTCACCTCAATCCAGTAAAAGCCGGAATAGTAAACCATCCTGGAGAATGGGAATTTCCTAGCTATTTAGAATATGCAGGATTACGACCAAGAACACTTCCTAACATCGAATATATCAAAATACAAATCGAGTCAGAATCAATTTATCAACAATTTTTGCTAGATCATAATTTATCTAATTCTACTGACTTCAAAAAACTACTACTCGATGATTGAAAAGAAAAGATCCCCGACTTCTTTAAGAAGTCGGGGATCTGGGATCTAATTAAATGATTAATGACAATTACAAACTACATTATTTACTTAATTCTTCAATCTGTTTTTTCGCACGAGAAATAGCCAAAGCATTATCAATAGGAGCAATAATTGTCCCGACAGCTGATGCTATACCAAAAACTCGTGTCATAGCTTCTTCATTATTACGAGAACTTCCAGCAACTACTACTCCTATTAAAGCCCCACTAAATAAAAACCATATAAATGCTTTCCACCGTCGGGTATAGCAATATCCACCAAGAGGAATGAGAAGAGAAAGGAAAACAGCAATCCCTATATTTAATCTAGAAAGGCGTGCTAAATTTTGTGCTTTTTTACGTTCTTCTTCTTCCTTAATTGAATCAAGATATTGACGTAAAATTTCTTGATCTTGATCTTTATTTTGTTCTGACATTGTAGAGTTTCCCTGACCAATCTGGTTATATTGTTTACATCTCGTGTAACAACATAATCTCAATTTTGTGATTATTCAATACTTCTCATGCGAATGAGGAAACTTTATTTTTGATAATTAATTTGTAAAATATCCTTAAACCAAAGATCCCTGACTTCTTTAAGAAATCGGGGATCTAATATCTTGATTAGACTTTCTATAAAAGAAGCGATTATCTCTGACAACGAGTTCCTTGGTTTATTCTCAACGTTTCCATTAATTCCACTTCCTATAAAAGAAGCGATTACCACAAGCGTGGTGTGAAGAGTTGGTAAACACGTTTCCATTAATTCCACTTCCTATAAAAGAAGCGATTGTTACTGGTAAAGTTCCAGGAGCTTGCACTGATAAAGGGTTTCCATTAATTCCACTTCCTATAAAAGAAGCGATTTATATCAAGACCTTACTTGAATCACTGCTCTATTTCCAGGTTTCCATTAATTCCACTTCCTATAAAAGAAGCGATTACTGGTCAAGATATTCCTTGGTCAGTAAGTAAAGAAAGTTTCCATTAATTCCACTTCCTATAAAAGAAGCGATATGAGTATGCCTCTTTTATAAGAGGTTCAGTTAGTGGTTTCCATTAATTCCACTTCCTATAAAAGAAGCGATGTAGAAGTAGACTTTGCTAAAACTAAATATGAAATGTTTCCATTAATTCCACTTCCTATAAAAGAAGCGATCTTTACTTACTCAAAAGATATGTGAAAAATACCCTTCAGCTTAGTTTCCATTAATTCCACTTCCTATAAAAGAAGCGATATTATCAAAGCATTAACAGATAGATTGGAGGTTATTTCAGGGTTTCCATTAATTCCACTTCCTATAAAAGAAGCGATTGGGTAGTGTGGTACAGCTACCTGTACTATCACAATTAGTTTCCATTAATTCCACTTCCTATAAAAGAAGCGATCCCACAAAAACTACAAAAATGCCTTTGTTAAGCATACTGAAGAAAGTTTCCATTAATTCCACTTCCTATAAAAGAAGCGATTTGATACTATCCTTTGGTTAGCTCACCTTAGAGCCATTGGTCAGGTTTCCATTAATTCCACTTCCTATAAAAGAAGCGATTTCATTACCAGCAGACCAGATAGAAGGAGCTACCATTAAATGTCCGTTTCCATTAATTCCACTTCCTATAAAAGAAGCGATCCGGTAGTTTTCTGTAGTCTAGCAAATTAAATTAAAGTTTCCATTAATTCCACTTCCTATAAAAGAAGCGATAACATCCTTATGCTGAGTTCTGCTCTTACAAAGATAAGGTTTCCATTAATTCCACTTCCTATAAAAGAAGCGATGACGAGTTAATTGATAGTCTTAAAAGGCATACAAACGTTTCCATTAATTCCACTTCCTATAAAAGAAGCGATTTGAGCAGGTAGACTGACTACTAAGGTATCTGAAGGATTAATTCCAGTTTCCATTAATTCCACTTCCTATAAAAGAAGCGATAGTCTGCCTATACGCCTCTGGAATTTACTTACTACTGTTTCCATTAATTCCACTTCCTATAAAAGAAGCGATACCCGTCATTATAAACCCATACAGAGCATAATGTCCAGATGCCATTTGCGATGGGGTATCAATTGAGGGCTGCTTTTAGAAAATAAACAGGCAATCAAAACCCCTGAAACCCTTATACAGAAAGACATCGGCCGGGTAAACGGAAACATCAGCATTTCCGCCATTGACCTGACCCCGCCGCCAATAAATCATCACCAATAAATAAATTCGTCATTCGCATGAAATCACTTGTATAAATTTTCTGTGTGATTTAACTTAAAAAAGTACAATTAATACCGAATCCCAACTAAACCATGTATATTTCTAATCGTGCTGCCTTAGTGCGGAACTTAGCGGTTGCATTTCTCAATGGGACAATTACACTGATTATTTTGCTAATAGCACCTTTAGGACTAGCAGCAGTAATTATCAATACTATCTTAGTTACCATCGCCACCTTTGCCAATGCCACAGCCGGAGATAGTGTTGTGCGTTTCTTGCAACCATCCCAAATCAAAACCATGATAGCAGAAATCATGTCCCAACAGTCACAAATCACCAAAGATTAATCATAAATCTCAGAATAACATAATCTTTAGTTTATATATATGCGAACACTTTATGTTTCCCGCCAAGATTGTTATATTAGCCTCAAAGCTGAAACCTTAATAGTTAAACAAGGAGAAATAGTACATGGTGAAGTTCAATTACCACTACTAGAACAAATATTAATCTTTGGTAAATCACAAATTACCACCCAAGCCATTCGTACCTGTCTTTGGCGAGATATACCCATTGCCTATTTATCTCGGATGGGATACTGTTATGGAAGATTAATGCCAATTGAGCGTGGTTATCGTCGCCTATCTCGTTATCAACAAGAGTTAACAGCAATTGATAAATTGATAGTAGCTAGAACAATTATTCAAGCCAAATTAAAAAATAGTCGCACCTTTTTACAACGTCAGCAACGCCGTAATCCCTCCCAAACCGCTGAAATTACCATTAAAAGTTTAGAAGTATTAGCGCAAAAAGCCGGGGAAGCAGAAACTATCGAGCGTTTAATGGGTTTAGAAGGTGCTGGTGCTGCACAGTATTTTAACGCTTTTGGGGAATGTTTAAATAATCCTGATTTTGTCTTTTTAGCCCGTAGTCGTCGTCCCCCAGGAAACCCAGTAAATGCCATGCTTAGTTTTGGTTATCAAATTTTATGGAATCATCTACTAACACTAATTGAACTCCAAGGATTAGACCCCTATTATGCTTGTTTACATCAAGGAACAGAACGCCATGCAGCATTAACTTCTGATTTAATTGAAGAGTTTCGCGCCCCAATTATTGATTCTTTGGTACTGTGGTTAGTCAATACCAAAATCATGAACATTGACAATGATTTTGAATATCATGATAGCGGCTGCTACTTAAATAATTCGGGCAGACCTAAATATATCAAATATTTCTTACAACGCCTAGAAGAAGAAGTCCAAAATTCTGAAGGAGAGAAACAACCACGTTGGGATTTAATGACACAGCAAATCAAGGCTTTCAAAGATTTTGTTTATCAACCAAGTAAACTATATAAACCCTATCAAATCCGGTAATGTTATTGTATGTAATAGTATATGACATTACTTGTGATCAAAGACGTAAAAAAGTCTCTGATTTATTAGAAGGATATGGTCAAAGAGTTCAATATTCAGTCTTTGAATGTATTCTTAGTCAAAGCAAATATAGTGAATTGCAAAAAAGACTCCGCAAACAAATAAAATCTTCTGAAGATAGTATCAGGTTTTATCCATTAAGTAAACACACATTCAACCAAATTGAAACTTGGGGAGAACCACCAGTTACAGAACTTCCCAGTTCTACTATCATCTAAATCAGAATCAGATCCCCGACTTCTTAAAGAAGTCGGGGATCTTGTTACGGGGATCTTGTTAGCGATTTTTCAGAGAAGGGAAATTTTTCCCACCTAATTCAATTTGTCCAGTCACACACCCAGCTTTTAACCTATTTACTAAATACTCCAAATCACTAGCAATAAAATTTGTCCCATGATCTGGTTCTACTAAGCTAATTAAATTGACATCACTGATTATTTGATCACCTAAATCAGCAATTCCTAAAAAATTGAAAACTCCTGATTCATAAGTTCCACAAGGTACAGAAGGATTATTCATCCCCACACAATATTCATTTTCTTGAAACCAATCAACATCAGGATAACCATGAAAGTGAACAATTGGCGCACCATTAGCAATTAATTCTGGTGTATATAAAGCCGCAGCTAAACTAATGGCTAACATTACATAGATATCATAGGATGGTTTAATATCTGCTTTTTGTGAATTACTTCCTAATGGTAATTGCAGATGTAATTTATCTTGTAAACCAATCCGTAGAATATCAACATCAATATTTAAATCTGTTTTATTCGCCCCAGAACGAGAACTCACTAACCAAATATCAGGTATTTGCTTAAATCTATTTTCGGCGTTGATATTTATTTTAATATAACGTCTACCTTGTTCATTTTGGCGAAGTTCATAACTACTAAATCCCGCTACAGGTAATAAATTATCCCATTCATCAATAGTGATTTCTGGCTTACCTACATAATGAGGAGGTTCAGCATAAGCCACAAAACCATAAGATACTCCTGTTCTACCATTCACAATGACATTCACAATATCTCTATGGGATTTTCTTTTAACAACTTCATCTAATTTAAACCCAGCCGGAAATAACCCTGTAGATGCTAAATCTTGCCCTAATTTAATTAATTTTCCAGCATAGCTTGATAAGTGAGGATTATATTCTCCTATTTCAAAACGACTAATTAATAATGGAGTAATCGGCACAAATACTTTAGGAATCAGTGATTTTAAAGCAAAGTTCTCCACTTCATGGGGGGCAAAATTAGAATCAGAAAGATTCATATTCAGAATTGAAAATTTTTCATGAGATACACCAATCACAATTTCTGAAAAAGTTTTCACCAATGTATTTATGCCAATGCGAACTTTTTCTGGATAGGGTGTAAGTGGATTAACAAATTCATCATCTATGTCAGTCAAAATTATTACTTGTGTATTTGTTGGATCTTCAACATATTTGGCAGCATGATCTTCAGCCCAACTACTTAACTTAGCAATTTGTACAACGGACATTTTTTGTTTTTCTTTTAGCCATGTATAAGATAACTTATACCAAGTTTCCGCGACAAATATTCCTAATTTTCTTAACCATGAATTTGGTCTTTCTACATCTATTACAGCATCAATATCTGCTCTGACACTCTGCATTTTTAAAGATTTATGCCAGTTAATAAGGGGAATTTTAATGGTATGTTTCAATTCCGCTGTTGCTTCTTTCCAAGGAATTATCTTCACCCCATGCTTCTGGAGATAGAAAATTAATTGTTGGCGAAATCTGACAATAACTTGATTATGATAATAATCCGGCAAAGGTCTAAAAGTAACTTTTAAGTTCTCAGCCATGAACTGAGGATTAATAACTGGAGGTTGATATCCTGTAGGTGACTCTCCAGAAAAACCACCAATTAATTTACCAATAGTTTGTAAACTAATACCTTGCATTAAAGGTTCATGAACATGGTCATTAGTAACATTCATTTCCTGGATTAATGCTAAAATATCCTCTTTATATTTAGCTATTTCTACTTGTATTTCTGGAGTAATTACACCCTTGGGAGAACGAATATTCAGTTTACTATTTTCTGACCAAAATAATACACCTTTCTGAGTGAGTTTTGCTAAAATTTCCGCTGCGTTCATCACAAAATCTCCCGCGTTTAAAAATAGGAATTTAGAAAAGAGGACACCTGGCTCAATTAGGCTACCCTAATCTAGCGAAGTGTCCCAATAATCAAGGAGGAAAAACTGGTTTGTCAGTAATTAAACAGAATTTGTAGAGGTTATATCTGGATAATTTCTGACTGAGAATTTTCTAATTCTTCAGATAATCTGAGAGAAAGTTCTTCAATGGTGGGATAATACCAAAGGTGGATAAGTGATAACTTGAATCCCAAAAACTTTTCGGCTTTACTAGCGATAACTATGGTTTGTGCTGAGTCTAAACCGTAACTATCTAAAGGTTCACGAATATTTATTTCTTCTGGATTAACTCCCAGTAAAGAGGAAATTTCTGAAACTAACCAAGCTTGTATTTTAGTAGCGTTATCTTGGTTTTCTGAGAGAGAATTAGAGATATTGTTATTCATTTATGTACCTCCCGGTATTAAGTAATGAGATGAGACTTTCATGATAGAATCAATGCAATTATCAACAAGTCTTTCCATAGTTTGCTGACTAAGTGAAGGTTGAGAAAACACAAAATTTAGAGTCATTTTTTCCTGAAAAGTAGCAGTGTGAACAATAAACATTCCTGCATATAAAGCATGAGAACCAACAAAACTGATTTCCTCTAGTTCTAATTCTCCATAAGTATGGGGAATATTGACTTTACCAACATTAGAAACTGAGACCGTAGGAGATACTTGATTAGGGAATAGTAAAGAAAAATTTATCAAATGTTTAGCCAGATATATCATTTGAAAAATTTCTCCTTGGTGAATTTTTTTATTGAGATTATGCTTGACTTTTCGCCCTAATTCCCAAAAAGATGTATTATTGGTAATTGTATAAAATTTCATCAAAGACGCTGCTAAAACCGTCATATTTTCTGTACTAATTTCTGGTTGTAACCGTCTTCTTAAATCAAGATATGATAAACAACTAACTGGAATATTATCTTCATGGTTTTTAGTCAGTTTTTTGGAGACCGTTAACATTAGTGCCGCACATAAAGCACTTTGTACTGTAGTATTTTCTTGTCTGCATTGCTGAATAAACTGCCGTGTTGATTCTTCACTAAGTTGTCTATGAATGATTTCGCAACGACGTTGAGAAATAGGAACATATTTTTCTACTCTTAATGCTTTTGGTTGATTCCAATATTTTTGAAATGCGATATTTAATAATAAAGCAACTCTACCTAGTTTGCTTTTGAAACTATTTGTCCATGCAGGTAATAGTTTTTCAATGGGTGGAAGTGGTTCTAAAGTAGTAACTATGGGAATAGATTTACCTGCGGTAATATTTTGACAGTAGGTTAAAATTTCTGAGTGAAGTTGGATGCTTGATAAACCATCGGTAATAGCATGATGTGTGGTTGTAATCAGATAATTAATATTCTGCTGATTTAATATTTTGATAAGTACGACTCGCAGCAGGTATTTACTACTATCAATTACCTGATTCATTTCTGCATTAACGACTGCTTCCCATTCCTGACTTTCTCTAATATTAACAACTAGCAAAGGAAGTTTTCCTGTACCTTTAGACTGATAATAGTAGGAATTTCGAGAGTTAATAATATGAGAATTAAGCGCAGGATGACGATATTGAATAATATCTAAAGACTGTCTGAGAACTATTTCTTGAAGATTTCCCTGAATGCGGCTAATAGTAACTAAGTTCCATGTTTTAGCTCGTTGATTCAGGATTTCCATTGTTTCTTCTAGCTGTCCTAACTTTCTATTTATAGCCATATTTATCACAATTTTTGGTGAAATGTAGGTTGGGTTGAGGCACGAAACCCAACACCCCTTGCTATCCTTCCGCTCATTTTGGTTTATGCCTGATGCCTCCGGCACGCTACCGCGAACGGCACGCTACGTGAACACTTCGTTCTACCCAACCTACAATAAATTTTGTTTTACATAAAAGGAACGGTAGAGCCAAAATTATTAATAATGTTGGGTTTCACTGTCCCTCAACCCAACCTACTTTGTGGATGATATTGGCTGTACTCTTCTGGCATTTGTAAGCCTTGAATTTTCAAATTTTGAATCCGATATAAATACGCTGCACCTGTCATAATTTGATCTGCTACATCAACTACTCGGCGATTATTAATATCTGCCAAATAAGAACCACGTACCCAATTATTAAAACTTCCCATTGCTGGTCCACACCAAATTTGATAATCAATTTCTCGACCTTTTTCTCCAGTATTTGACCAGCGGGAAGATAGTCCTAAATACCAGCGAAATATTAACGCCATTTTTAGTTGAGGATTATTAGCTGCTTTACTTAATTTTTCCGGGTTACGTTGAGATAAATAAGTAGATGTTTCTTGCCAAATTTCTGCAATTGTTTTGCGCAGAATTTGTTTTTCTAACTTTTCTATTTCATCTGGGGGAATTTCTGCAAATGAATTATAGTTTCTGTATAATTCCCATAATTTTTGAGCGCGAAGGGGGAAAAGAGTTCCTCGTTTAAGAACTTGTAATTTGACTCCCATTTCAAACATATCTGCTGCGGGTGCCATCATTACGTCAGTCATTTCTGCTTGAGCTAGTAACTTTTTTGTATATTCTGAAGTCCCAGCTTCAACGCAAGATTGATTAATAGAACCAGTGACAATATAAGCCGCACCCATCATTAAAGCCGCTAATGCTGATTGCGGTGTAGAAATTCCCCCAGCTACACCAATTCTTACGGGTTTTTCGTAATCATATTTGCCTTGAATTTCGTCCCTTAATTCTAAAATAGAAGGTAATAAACAAACCAGTGGACGATTATCTGTATGTCCTCCTGAATCTGCTTCTACGGTAATATCATCAGCCATAGGAATTTTTGCGGCAAGATTAGCTTGCAATTCAGTAATTAACCCTTGTTCAACTAATTGGGTCAAAATTTTTGTAGGTGCAGGTTGGAGGAATTTAGTAGCAACTTCCCGACGAGAAACTTTAGCAATAATTTTGTTTTTGATTTCGATTTCATTGGCTGAATTTAAACTCAGTCCAGCCGCCCGATAGTAGACGATATTATCACTTAAATCTAAAAATGCAGAGGCTTCAATTATTCTGACTTGATGCTGTAAATACAAATCAATTAAACGCCTTTCGATAGCAGGTTCACTAGGACTATGAAGTAAGTTAAAAGCATAGGATTTGTTATGCAAAGCTTGTTTAATTTTATGAATTGCTGCTTCTATCCGGGTAGGAGATAAACCTCCTGCTCCAAAGGAGCTTAGAATGTTGGCTTTTCCCAAGGTAATTACCATTTCTTCGGATGCAATACCTTGAGCCATTGCTCCAGTCATATAGGCATATTTGACGTTGTAAAACTCTAGAAAACCTGGATCACCTAATTGATCAAATCTGATTGGAGGAACAGTTAAAAGCATTTCTAGCTTTTGAGTTTTACCATTAGCACTATATGATAAACTGCCTTCATTGCTAATACCAATTTGTCCTTTTTTATTCAGAATATAACAAGGAGAATTTAAATTCATCAGTGTATTTCTAATATTTTCTCTATCAAAATACACAGTATCAAAATCGCCTTGCCATCCTTGATAATTGTTATTCATGGAAGGAAAAAATTTGAGTTGTTGATGTTGTTTTAACATGATTTTTGCAGTGAATATTCTATTGAATTGTTTTTGATGAAAATGAAGCTGCATAGAATAAGATATCCAGAATATTTGACCGCATATAAACACGGATAAATTAATTGGTTTCATGATTCTGTGCAGTTTCAAGTATTATTGAGATAATAATTTTTATCTTTCTTTTCTGGCTTGTATCACCATTTTTTTGTACAAGTCTAATTGCTGCTGGAGAAAGAGACTAAGTTGTTGCAGTGATCTTTGCCGAGACTGTAATAAAAAGCTGTGTGCTTTAGCCATACGGGCATTATTATTATTTAAACTTTGATAATTAGGGATAGATTTCATTTTGTGTTCATAATTAAATAAAGAAGTATCTTCTGCAAATTTGATATTAGTCCAAGAATATAAAGGCGATAAATCCAACTCAACTCGATGACTAAAGAGTTTAGCTAAGGCTTTGATAATGGAGGTATGATCATCTACACCTCTTCTATTTAGAGATACAGCTAGATGTTCTTTATCCTTGAGAATTTCGCTAATCCAACGACTACAGTTACTACCAACACCAACTTCAATAAAGATTCTGATATTATCATTGTAGGCACGATTAACTAAGCGAGGAAAATCAAGTTGATTACAAAGGGCTTTAGCAATATTTTTGCCTATTAAATGACTATCAATTTTCATGGGGGCGTATTCTGCCGCAGAATAGAAAATTGTTTTTGAATTGGTTTGAATAGGTAAGGTATTTACCCTTACCAATTCATCATATTCAGAGTGCATTGGTTCACAATGAATCACATGATTAATTGATGTGGGAAAAGCGTCACATTTTAAGGTTTGAATAACTCTTTCACAAGCTTTAGTTTCTCCAGCAATAATGACTTCTTCAGGGGTATTAATTAAAACAACATAAACCCGACCTTCATTTTTTAGAACTTCTTGTACTAAGGAAGAGGAACATATCAAAATATAGTTACTCCAAAACTCTTCGCTTTTACCTTCATGAATTAAGGGTAATCCCCAATGCTGACGAACTGCATTTTTAGGACCCGATAGCTGAGTTTTAAATAAAGGAGATGAGTTCAAATAATCGCTCGTACTTTTAAAACTAGTCCAGACACCTTGGGCTAACATCATACTAGTTTCACCAAGACTATAGCCAAAACTGTATGGTGATTTAATCTGGAAATAGTTTTTCAGAATTGCTGTCATTAATCCGGCGATACCAACTTCTGATTCCAGCATAGAAACGGGATCATCTATTAATTTTTTTTCTATGCTTTCTAGTTGTCTTTTTAATAATTTATTGATGCTCCGAGGATAGAGAATTTTTTCAATGTTGGCGACTCGGTTATAAACACTTTTGATGATAACATCATTATGTAGTTGAGGAAAAAGACGAAAAATATTTCTTCCTAGTCCTATATAGGAAGTAAAAGAACCAGGATAAACAAAGGCGACATGACCTTTTTTTCCTTGGGGATTAACCGTAAAATAACTACCAAGAGGAGTTTGCCAGTCTTTACCAGTAGCAAAAGCAATTTTCACTCCCTGAACTGCCCTTTCAACTTCTCGTTTTAACTCTTCTGGATGTCGTGAGAGAATTGCTAAAGCGTAAGTTGATTGTTTATATTGCTGATATTTTTGAAAATAATCATTAGCAAGTTGAGATATGGAATAACCATCTGTGAGACTTTGTTGAAGTGCGATAATTTGTGTTAATAAAGAAGAACGATCATCAGCCGCAATGGTAAATAAATAATAAGGCATTTCTGCTAAATATTGACTACTGCGTTCTATTTGATTGATTTCTTCTGACAAAATTAAATGTCCATAAATATTATCTTCTTCCATCATATTTACCGCAGCTATTCTTTTAGTCGCACCAGGTTCTAAAAACCAAGGTTTTGATTCTACCGCTACATAAAAGGGACTTCCACGCCAAATTTCTGGCTGTTGAGGATTAGACCATTGGGGGACACCGGGAATATAACGATGATATAGACAAAGTGCGGTTTTGATGAGGCTAAATATGCCAGATGAGGCTTGTGTGTTACCAATATTTGCTTTAACGCTACCCAGACCACAACTCAGATTTTCTCCCCCTGTCTGATAGGCTGATATTAAACCTTGAATTTCTGTTATATCTGCGTTGGCAATCCCTCTAGCAACCACTTCTAAATAACCAATATCTGCGGCTTGAACATCTGCTATTTGAAACGCCTTCTGACAAGCTTGAGTGATGGTTTGCGGGTGATTGGGAGAATGTTTGACCACACTGAAACCATCCATGATTGCATAGATGCAATGATTTTGTTGCTTGGCTGTTTCATGCAGTTGTAACACTACTGCGGCTGCACCTGCTGTTTTAATTACATTTTCAGCTTTTTCGTCATAACTAAAAGTATATACACCTTCATTAATTTCTATCGGGTAACTCTTGTCTATGCCGACAATTAAAACAGCTTCAACTTGCTGGGTAGTTAATAATTTTTGACTGACATCCAAAGCTGATAAAAGCGAATTTTCTTCGGCAAAAAATGCTAATTCAGCAGAGATATAGTTAGCTAATTTAGCAGAATTTTCTGTGGGAGAAATGATAATTAAGGCTATCTTCGTTTCTGGTTTAATTTTAGCATCTTCTAGAGCAGAATTGATTAATTCTCGACTTAATGGAGTTTGCTGATAATCTTCAGATGTAACTAAATGTTGCTTGCTTTCATAAATCAGGCGTTCAAATTTATTTAATGTTGGTGAATTACTAACAAAACAATCCATACCGACAATTGCTAATTTTTGATTTTGTGCAATTGATTTCATTATCATTCTCCGGTTTTTACAAACTAACTGAAATAGAGGACACAGAAAAAGATTTCTAGATAAATACACTCTTAAATCCTCTCTGCGCCTCTGCGTCTCTGCGTGAAAAAATCTAATCTTTGGCTATTTGTCGAGGTAGAATTGTTCCTTTAGCACCAATCATGCGATTATAAATTTGTCCTTGACGGTTATAGGTAATCACATCTGTAACTACTGATGATTCTGTTTTTGATTGGACTTCACAAGTAACATAGAATGTTTCACCAAAAGGGACTTTTGCAAACTGTTCGAAATGCTTTATTTCTGATGGTAAACATCCAACTTGATGAAAGTGTTGTGTCCAAATCCAGAGAGAATGAATCTGGACATCTGCTATATAAGGATTGAATGTTTGCACCGGAAATTGTCCCTGTTGCTGTGTAGTTGGTTCTGGTAAACAGCATTCAATGGTTATCTGACTAGAACTGGTATTTAAAATTGATTTTACGCCTTGAAATGTGAATCCATGAAATAGGCTAGAAGCATTGACTTGATATAATTCTTGATTGGTTTCCAGAAATTTTTCATCCTGATTAAAGTTCAAGTTTACATAACTTGGAGGTGTGGGAATTTCTCTTTTGAGAATTAGATTTGTGCTGAAATGATAGCGGATTTTTCCGTCTGGTGTCTGACTGCTAATTTTGGCAGCAAATTCTATTTCGCGATTTTCATGTTTCGCAAGTTCTTGAATTTCTAAAATATATTCACTTGCGAAGGTTTCATCAAAGACTATGCCTTTTAAAACTTTGAAATTGGGAGAACTAAAGGCTGTAAATCCAGGATAGAGTTGTTCACAAGCATTAGTCATCCATAATAACCCACAGGTAGCAGGAACTACGGGACGACCGGCGATAACATGATCCTGTAAAAATGGGTTTTCTGTTAATGTTAATCGGCGTTTAATCCGATAGGTCTTTAAATCATTTGATAAAGTTGCAGGAACATAAATTAATGGACTACCAATCACTAATTGAACTGTGCCTTGATTAGCCGTTGTTAGTTCATCAACTAATATTTGTGTTCCTGTTTCTACGGGAATAACTTCAATTCCTCTGGCTGCAAAAGCTTTCTTTAATTCTGATGATACCATGCCACTTTCCCAGGGTCCCCAGTTAATAGCTATAACATGACAGTTGGGGTAATTATACTTAATTAGATGGGCTGATTTATTGAGGATTTCATTAGCTATGGCATAATCTGATTGTCCCGCATTTCCATAAAATCCCACTACGGAAGAAAACAAAACTAAATATTGCAATTGACTTGCTGGTACACACCGCAGGAGATTTTCTAAACCTTTAACTTTAGCTGCATAAACATTCTCAAAATCCTGAATTGATTTTTTTTCAATGCGCTTATCAGCTAAGTTTCCTGCGCCATGAATTATACCTGTTATCGCCCCAAAACGTTCAATTACATCTGCAAGTTTTGATTCTAGTAATACTGTGTCAGTAATATCTACACTCAGATATTCTGCTTCCCCTCCAGCTTCTGCAATAGCTTTCAGAGTATTTTGAATTTCTCGCTGTGAGGAAATACTTCGATACTTTTTCTGTACCATTATCGGTGTTGGTTTTTCCCCTTGGGCTTGAAAATTTTCTAAAATTCGCTGTTTTAATTCTGCTTCATTTTCACAATTTTCTGCCCAAACTGGTTCAACTTCTGTGCTGGAACGCCCTAAAAGAATAAATTTACATTGATATTCTTGGGCGATTTTAATTACACATTTAGCTGTGATTCCTTTTGCACCACCGCTAACTAAAAATACTTGATCTTTAGTGATTTTTCTTGAAGTATTGGTAGTTGGTAATGGGCTAAAATCTGCAATTAAAGTAACTCTACCTTTGTTGCTATATCCTACTTCTTGAATTAACAAGTTTGCATCATAAATTTCTGCGAGGATATTTTTTACAGATGTTTCTGGATCTAAGTCTGGATTTAAGTCAAGGGAACGACAAAATACATTTTCCCATTCTTGATTAATACTCTTGCTAAGTCCGAATAATCCTCCAGAAATTGCACTAAAATTATGGCTTTCTCCTAAGCCAAATTCACCATCTAAACGCGCAACGCTAATAAAACAACTGCGTCCAAATTTTGCGGCTGCGTTGAGTGGTTCTTTGAGATATTTAGCGATTAAGAAGACATGACGCAGAATAGATTTATCTATGTCTAATGATGTTGCTGGGTGAAGGTGAATAAATGCAGCTACAGTCCCATAATTATCAGCAATCTGTTTTAACTGTTGTTGTAAACTGTCTTCATTCCAATCCGTTAAAACTACTCTATTGATACCCGCATTAACATTTGACTCGACACCGGGTAAACTTAAAACTACAGTTTTCCAACCTTTCGCTATCAAACTTTCTGCTAATTTCTCTGTAGTGGAAGAACCATCATCAGTGATTAATGCAATGTGATTTTCAGAAAGAGAAAATTCTAAACTATCTGGTGTGGAAAGCTGCTGTAATTTAGCAATACTGCGGCGGATATTTGGTACAGATGTGATTGTGATATCTTCTACTATTTCTTCAGTCAATAAGTTAGGAATTCTCTGGGCTTGTTGCTGCATATAAGTGGCAATTTCGCCTAAAGTTCTCAATTCTCCAATTTCTTCAGGGTTGGGTTTAGGTAAATCGGGATATAGTTCTAATAAACCTCCTAAAATTTCTACTCGTTTGATAGAATCAATTCCTAAATCTGCTTCCATATCCATTGACAGTTCTAGCATTTCCACAGGATAACCTGTTTTGTCACTGACAACTGTTAGCAGAATATCGCTTAGATCTTGGAAAATTTCTGCTTCTTGTTGCTGTTCTTCAACTATGGGTGTGGCTGGAATTAATTCTGGTTGGGGAATTTCTACTAATACCTCTTTGCTAATAATTGCTGTTGATATTTCTACTTGTTGATTTAAGATATCTGGAACTAAAGTTTGCATATATTCAGCAATTTGTTCCAAAGTTCTTAATTGTCCTAATTCTTCGGGGTTGGGTTTAGGTAAATCGGGATATAGTTCTAATAAACCTCCTAAAATTTCTACCCGTTTGATAGAATCAATTCCCAAATCTGCTTCCATATCCATTGACAGTTCTAACATTTCTACTGGGTAGCCTGTTTTATCACTGACAACGTTTAGTAGAGTTTGACTAAGGGTAGCTATATTTGGGATGGTTTTTTCTTCACGCAGAGGCGCAGAGGCGCAGAGAGGAAGAGGTTGAGATAAGTCTGGTTTTTGATCATTTTCTAAGTCTTGTTGAATTTGAGGATGATTTACAAAGTTGATGACTTTATTTTCTGAGGTCAGTAAATGCAAATGTTTTTGCAGAAGTTGAAAGTAATTTTGGGTATATTCATGTTGATATTTGAGATATTGTTCATGAATGCGGAGGGTATCACCTTGATGATCATGAAACCGCATCATGTTCTGTTCAGAGTTGGAAATTGCTAGTTGTTGAGTTTGGGATTGATGTTCTATAGTTTGACTATTTCCCAATAATAAATACTGTTGCTGCATTAATTGAGAAAATGTCTTTGTGTATTCTGTCTGATTGTGTAAAGATTGTTCATGAACGTGGATAATATCTCGTTGTTGCTGGCTAAATTCTGTGATAATTTTTTCTAAGTTCTGAATAACTTTTCCCTGATTATCAGGTTGGATTTCGACTTGTTCTAATTTACCATTGAGTGAAGTTGGGTGGTCGTTGTTACCCTGTGGCTGCTGATTTATGTGAAATGAAGTTGGCGGTTTGTTGTTACCCTTTAATTGATGATTCTCATTAATTGTTGGTTGGGGAGATACTACTCCTACATGATGACCATTTTCTAAGGCTTTTGCAAAGGCTTTTTGACTTCTTTCGGTAATGTTGGTACTATTTAAGCGGACGTTTAAAACTTTTTTAGTGGGAACTTCGGGAATTTTAGTTGCGACTTGATAGGGATCTAAATTTTGCAAATATAATCCAGCTACCCGCAATTGAACTATGGCTTGTCGAAGAGTTTTGTCGCTATTTTTGGTATGACTTGGATTTACGGCTATAGCTATGTGTGGCTTATCACTTAGAATTTCTTTCACCAAATTGGTCAGGACATTTTTGGGACCAAACTCTACAAAATAATAACCGCCAGCAGCATAAATATTTTCAATTTCCTGCTGAAATAACACCTGATTTAACAGTTGTTCTTTGAGAATTTTTTGAATGGCGTGGGGTTCTTGAGGATAACGGCTACCTGTAACATTAGTATAAACAGGAATTTGGGCTTCGTTGAAATTTACTTTCTCAACGGCTTGGGCAAAAGGTTTTTGAGCATGAGATACTAATGGTGTATGAAATGCTGCGGAAACTCCTAATAAAAAAGTGGTAATACCTTGATTTTTGAGAATATCTTGGACTTGACTAATTTCCTGTTTCTTGCCAGCTAATACTACTTGGTGCTGAGAATTTTTATTAGCAACTGCTACCTGGGGAAACTTTTTAATTACTTCCGTGATTTGATGAATATCTCCTTTGACAGCTAACATTCCTCCGGGATCAAAATTGGGATTTGTAGGTGCAGCCATAGCTTGTCCTCTAGCTTTTGCTAGGAACAAATAATCCTCTTCATTTAACACTCCTGCAACCCATAAAGCTGTTAGTTCACCAAAACTATGACCGGCAACAAAATCGGGTTTAAATCCAGCTTGTTGCAAGATTTTATATAAGCCTGCACTAAATACACCAATTGCCGGTTGTGCATATTCAGTTTTTTGCAATGTTGCTAACTGAATTTGCTTTTTTGTTTCATCAAACACTGGCTGAGGAAATACTACACTTGATAAGGGCTGTAACCCGTCTTCACACAATAGGCTATCCATGTGTGTGTAGGTTTGGCGCAAGCAGGGAAAATTCATGACTAATTCCCGCCCCATTTCTAAATATTGTGAACCTTGTCCAGAAAACAAAGCCACTACTTTAGCTGTTGTGTCTATCCCCTTTTGGCGGTAGTAAATTCCTTGGGGATGTTCCCAGGATTCGGCTTCAGGCTTGTTTTTCAGCCCTTCGATGACAATTTGCAGTAATTCCCCAGCTTGCCCTAAATCATCGGCGACAAAGCCCACTCTGGCATAATTAACGGGAATTTTAGCGGTTTGAGCATCAGTAATTAATTGTTGATAGTATTTTTCTTTACTCTCCTCCTGTAATTGTTGTTGGATTTGTTGACAACGAGATAACAACTCTGAAGGGGTGGGGGCAAATAGCAGTAAGGATTGTGGAGTATGGTGTAAACGGTAAGGGTGATGATGTTCATGTTCGTATTCTTCTAACACAACGTGATAATTTGTACCACCAAATCCAAAGGCACTGACTCCTGCCCTTCTGGGTTGGGTAGGATGACTTACCCAAGGTCTAGTTTCCGTATTTAAATAAAATGGCGAGTTTTCAATATTCAGTTTAGGATGGGGGGTACTGATATTAATCGTCGGTGGCAAGACTTTGTGATGTAATGCTAAAGCCGCTTTAATGAGACTGGCAGCACCAGCAGCCGCTTTAGTATGTCCAATTTGAGATTTAACAGTTCCTAAAGCGATATGCTGTTTTTTTGGGTTATTTTCGCCAAAAACGCTGGTAATAGATGTAAATTCTGTAGGATCTCCTACCATCGTTCCTGTGCCATGTGCTTCAATTAAACCTATACTGGCAGGAGAAATTTCTGCATCTATATATGCTCGATTTAAAGCATTTATTTGACCTTCGGCGCGAGGTGCATAAATACTTTTATACTTGCCATCACTGGAACTGCCAACGCCCTTGATGACTGCATAGATGCGATCGCCATCTCGTTGGGCATCTTCTAGGCGTTTCAGTACCAACATTCCCACGCCTTCACCTAATAGCATTCCATCTGCATCAGCATCAAAGGGTCTCACCTTTTCCCCTGGAGAAACAGCAGGAGTTTTACTAAAACACATATAGGCGAAAATTGAGTTATCAGTATCTACACCGCCAGTGATCATCATGTCAGCGCGATGTTCTACTAATTCGCTAACAGCCATCCTTAATGCACCCAAGGAACTCGCGCAAGCTGCATCAACTACACAGTTCATTCCCCCCAAATCCAGACGGTTAGCGATACGTCCAGAAATCACATTTGCTAACATTCCGGGGAAGGCATTTTCTTCCCATTGCACATATCCACTTTTGAGTTTTTCAATAATTTTCTGGCTATCTTCCTCTGATAAACCACTATTTTTGAGAACTTTTTTCCAAAGTGGATCTTGCAATCTTGCACCTAAAGGAACAGCCAATTGTCTACCAATTGCTACTCCTAATATTACTCCTGTTCGTTCATGATTAAATTGTCGAGATGCACCATAACCAGCATCTTCTAAAGCCTCTTTTGCTACTACTAAGCCGAGTAATTGAGAAATATCTGTCACCTCCAAAATATTGGGAGGTAAGCCAAATTCCAGAGGATTAAAATCAATATCTGGTAAAAAACCACCTCGCTTACAATAGGTTTTATCTGGTGCTTTGGGATCAGGATCATAATAATCATCTATATTCCAACGGGACGCAGGAACATCAGTAATACAATCCACTTTCTGAATAATATTTTCCCAGTATTCTTGTAGACTCTTCGCCTGGGGAAAAATAGAAGCCATACCAATAATTGCTACATCATTTGTTCGCAATTTAGGATTAATTTCATTTTTCATATTTGTAGTATCAGGCATATTTTTCTTCACCGTTATCATCTTGAGTAAAGACTTTTCACAGTTACTAATTTCATCTTTTAACTGTGCGAAAGCAACTTCAAATTTGGAGGTAGCCATGATCATATTTTGCTCTTTTGAGCAGGCAATATGGAGTTAAATTTCCCAGAATAATTAACCGCAGATAAACACGGATGAATTTGGTATAGGTAAATATTGGTCTTTCATCCTTAACAGTATTGATGAATGCTGTGGCGGTTTAATATGGAATCCTCTGATTAATCCTGTAGTCTATAAATTAATTTTTCGCCTAAATTAATCTTAGTTTGGTGACAACTCTATTGCAACTCATAAGCAATTTATGTGCAACTTCATAAAAGTCTTGCAAATGTAAAATTGATAGAGTTGTCTGTAAAATATGTTTGCTTATCCAATACATAAATTATTATCTGAGTTTTAGCCATTTTGACCAAAGTTGCATATAGATTGCATATCTTTGGTTGGAATTTATTAAAACTTTTATGTTGGACTAAACAAGCATCATTCAGCAAAATTCAGGAGTTAAAAGTTGGGAGTAAAACTGGTTTATTGTCTGGTTTTGAATTTAGATTCTGTACCTCATTAATCTGCAATCGGCTGTAAATTTTCTTAATAATTATTTTTGATTAGTTTCTAATGCCAAATAGTGAATCTTTGCATCTATCTACAGAAATATTTTTTTGTATTTGTAAAATTAATCACTATCAAATATATCTAAGGAATTAAAAAAATATTTTTTCATCAACTTACGTCTAAAGTTTGAGATAATGAAAAATTAGTAATTCTTCATGTATTTAAGGAGTTGATAATTTGATGCTGGCAATTTTTACAAATTCAAGATAGTGCGATAAATAAGGTTTTATGAAACAATTAGTTGCATATAGGTTGAAATTCCCAAAAAATAAGTTTAACCTAAATTATTAAATCAGGGAAATTTAGACTGTGAATTTACAACGGTCTTTGAGCGTGAAATTAGTCAATTAAACTTTATTGGATTATTTGGCTTCTGCAATATTGGAATTAAAAAACTACAAGGAATTGCTGGCATGAGACTATCTGAATTAGATCCACTCATCCCGCTGAATGAGTTACGAGAAGACCTCCTCAAATTACCAAAAGGTTACTCATTTCATGAAGATGAATTAGTAGATTTTCTATCACGGAGAAGATGGCCTGAAAGCAATCGGCGAATTGATAGAACAACATTCTGGCGGTGGCGTAATGACAACGCTATTGAGCATCAAAAAATATTCAGTCGCTTGGATCTTCTCAAACTTTGTCAAATTTGTGATCATTATCGAGTAGACGGAACACGGAGTGAATACTTGGCAATTATGCGCAAGAAAAAAGAGAAAGAGGTCGTGCTAAATAAATAAATTTTTGATATTGGTAATTGGTAATGGTCAACAGATTTTGGATTAACGATTTTTGATTAATTCCGCGCTGAAGGGACGGGGAACTTATACCAAAAATTCCCAATCCAAAATCTAAAAAAAATCTAAAATTTCTCGATCAGTAACTAATTACCCATTACCTATCAAAATTTTAGCATTTAAATATTTTGTGTCATTGGTAATTAATCAACTGGGTAAATAATTTTTGGACAATAGTATTTTTTTGGATATTGCATTAGATATAAGGTGATCAAGAGATGTTATCAAGTGTAGCGACTTTTCTGATTCTTATTGAGAATCAGAAATACTGTCATATTTTCTAATTTAAAAGGCAGAATTATGGTACACAAGGAAAAGCACTCATTAATAAAACCTGTGAGTTTGTGGCCGATAATGTTAGCAAGTTCTGGAGTTATAGCTACTAGTGTAATATTTATCTATAGCCTTGCATATTTTCAGAAAAATCCTAAATCAACTTCTACAATATCTCCTAATGTGCCTATTTCTGCACCTACAATTACTGCTGTTGCTGCTTTAGGACGCTTAGAACCCCAAGGAGAAGTAATTCGTCTCTCCGCACCCAATTCTCAAACAGGGATAAGAGTTAATCAACTTTTGGTGAAAAAAGGAGACAAAATTCGTCAAGGACAAGTAGTAGCAATTCTTGATAGTTATATTCCTAATCTTACAGCTTTAGAAAAAACAAAAAGACAATTAGAAGTCAGTCAAGCCAATCTTCAGCAAGTAGAAGCAGGGGCGAAAGGAGGTGATATTTCGGCGCAAAAAGCGACAATTTCCCGTTTAGAAGCTGAATTACGGGGATCAATTTCTACCCAAAATGCCACAATTGCTCGTTTAGAAGCTGAACTAAAAAATTCAGAAACCGAAAATAAACGATATCAGAAATTATATCAAGATGGTGCTATTTCTGCTGCTGATGCAGATACTAGAAAATTACGCAGGGATACTGTGCAGGAACAACTTAATGAAGCTAATGCTAATTTAAAAAGGACTGTAGAAACTTTGCAAAAACAGTTAAGTGAGTCTGAAGCTAGACTGAATAGTATTGCAGAAATTCGTCCTACAGATGTGAAACTAGCTCAAGCAAATGTGAAAAGTGCGATCGCATCTGTTCAACAAGCTCAAGCAGAGCTAGATTTAAGTTCTATTCGTTCACCTATTAATGGTCAAGTCCTCAAAATTAATACTTGGCCAGGAGAAATAATTGCCAATAAAGGAATATTAGAATTGGGACAAACTCAACAAATGTATGTGGTTGCAGAAGTTTACGAGACTGATATTAAAAAAGTTCGTCTAGGTCAGTCAGTAACTATCACGGGTGAGGCTTTTACAGGAAAATTAAAAGGGACAGTTACAGATATTGGGTTACAAGTTGGTAGACAAAATATCTTTAATACTAATCCTGGTGCAGATACAGATAATAAAATAGTTGATGTGAAAATCCGCATTGATAATTTAGCAGATAATCAACGAGTTTCTAGTTTAACTAATTTACAAGTTCAGGTACTTATTCAGATATAGATCTAAACTATGATTTTTCTGATTAATTTGATTGGGATGATTAATAAGGTGTATTTAAAAAATCGAATAGTTATATAGGGAATAGGAGGTAAAACATGATTTTAAATATACCTTTAGCTTGGCTACAATTGGTCAAGCAAAAAGTACGCTTTCTTGTCGCATTAGCTGGTATTGCTTTTATTTCTGTTTTGATGTTTATGCAAATTGGGTTTCAAGATGCTCTTTATGCTAGTGCGACTCAAGTACATAAACATCTGCGAGGTGATTTGTTTTTAGTTAGCTCCCAATATAAATCTTTGACTTCTACTCAAAGCTTTCCTCGCAGTCGTTTATATCAGATATTAGGTTTTAATGGGATTGCATCAGTTGAACCTTTATATGTCCAATTTGCTAAACTCAAAAATCCTCTCAATGGTCGCAAATATCCTATTTATGTCCTGGGATTTGATCCGGTTAAGTCCATCTTTCGATTACCCGAAATAGATCAAGATTTTCAATTGCTCAAAATTCCTGATCAAGTATTTTTTGACCGAGCCGCACGTCCAGAATTTGGACCAATTGCTGAATATTTTCAGAAAAATAAACCTATCAGTATGGAGATATTTAGTTATTTAGGAACAGTTGGTTACAAGGTTAAAGTTAGTGGTTTATTTACCCTTGGTCCTTCTTTTGGTGTGGATGGTAATTTAATAGTCAGTTCTTCTACTTTTTTTAGAATCTTTCCAGAACATAGATCAAATCAAGTAGATATAGGCTCAATTTATCTGCAACCTCATGTTAACCCACAAACAATTTTAGCAACCTTATCTGCTAATTTACCTGATGATGTCATAGTGATGACTCGCCAAGAATTTATTGATTTTGAAAAAAGCTATTGGACATTAAGAACACCGATTGGATTTGTGTTTAATTTGATGGTAACGATGGGTTTTGTTGTTGGTGTCATTGTTGTTTATCAAATTCTTTATAGTAATATATCAAGCCATTTTGTCCAATTTGCTACACTCAAGGCCATGGGATTTAGAAATAAATATCTTTTGAATGTTGTCTTTCAGCAAGCTGTAATTTTAGCTGTCTTGGGTTACATTCCTGGTTTTGCTATCTCTCTAGGACTATATGATATTGCCAAAGATGCAACTAAATTACCTATTGTGATGGATATAAATAAGGGTCTATTAGTATTTACCTCTGTAATTGTTATGTGCTTAACATCGGGGTTCTTTTCTACGAATAAATTACGTAAGGTAGATCCAGCAGAAATTTTTAATTAACCAATTATGCAATATTTACCTGCTGCTAATATTTTGGAAATTACCAAGCTTAATCATTACTTTGGTTATGGTAAATTACGGATTCAAACTTTGTTTGATATTAATTTGACGATCAAATCTGGAGAAATTGTGATTATGACTGGACCTTCTGGTTCAGGAAAAACTACTTTATTAACATTAATTGGTGGTTTGCGTTCTGTCCAAGAGGGAAGTTTAAAATTTAATGGACAAGAATTACTAAATGCTAGTAATGAAGAATTAGTTCAAATACGTAGGCAAATTGGTTATATTTTTCAAGCTCATAATTTACTAGATTTCTTAACTGCTATGCAAAATGTACAAATGTCTTTAGAATTGCAATCTAATATTTCTCAATGGGAATCTTATATTCAGTCTGAAGCTATGCTTAATGCTGTGAAATTGGGAGATAGAATTAATTATTATCCCTCTGATCTTTCTGGAGGACAGAAGCAACGAGTGGCGATCGCTCGCGCTTTAGTGAGTCATCCTAAGTTAGTATTGGCTGATGAACCTACGGCTGCTTTAGATAGTAAATCAGGACGAGATGTGGTTAATTTAATGCAGCAATTAGCCAAAGAACAAGATTGCTCAATTTTAATTGTTACCCATGATAACCGCATTTTAGATATTGCTGATAGAATTATCAACATGGAGGACGGTTATTTAATTCAACATGAGGTTTAGGGTGATCTCTCAGAGTTTTATTTAACCAAATTTACTAAAAAATAAAATCACTAACCAAGGTATTGTTAAATCAGGAATTAACCCAGCATAATTTCTCAAAAAAGGTATTCCCCTTGATAAAATAAACCTCAAAGAACGTAAAGACACAGGACGATTACCATTTTCATCTACCAATCCATATCTCTTGGCAATTTCAGCGACAATTTGGATTTTACCTGTATATTTGATAATATTAGGATCGGATGCTAAACTAGCGATCGCTCTCCCAGTGAATAATGGTGTTTCCCAATTGTAACCATCACCAAATGATGAAGATGTCCCATGTTCTAAACTCTGTTCTTGAGCGAAACTGGTAATCTGTTCTGTACCGACAATCCCCGGATAAATAGCTAAAGAAGTCACATGATATTTTTTCAATTCTTTGGCCATATCTGCTGCTAATCTATCACAAGCACTTTTCCCCACACCATAGGGAACACTAAAAATATAAGACATTCCGCCCCAAGAAGAAATAGTAAAAATAATTCCCTCTTTCCGCTTTATCATCATTCTGGTAGCATAAATACTAGCCACATAATGACTTCGTAAACCGACATAATTCGCAGCATCCCAAAAACTCGGTTCTAACTCCCAAAAAGGTTTACCAAAACCTTCTCTGATAGCTTGTACTCCTGCATAAACATTATTAACTAAAATATCCAATTTACCATTTTGTTCTCTCTCAATCTGGGCAAAAAGTTGGCGAATTTGCTCATCATCACTATGATCAACTTGCACAGAAATACAAACCCCACCAGCTTCGCTAACGGCGGTTTCAGTTTCTTGTAAACTCCCACCAAGACCGTCATTATTAGGTTCAAGAGTGCGTCCTGTAATATAGACTGTAGCACCAGCTTCACCTAATCCAATGGCAATTCCTTTGCCAATTCCTCTGGTAGCACCTGTGACTAATGCTATTTTTCCTTGCAGATTTTTAATCATTTTTTATATTTACAGCGATTTGAGATATTTTCAATGGTATGAACCTATTAATCAAACTTTAGCACTACTATTATTACCTGTTGAAAATAGTTGGGAAATACTACGTTATTAAATATATTTTCTTACGCATATTTCTGCTTAAATATATTAAAATTCGTCCCTTGACAAGAAAACTAGCAGCAATAATTTCTAATTTGTGAACATATTCCGAAAAGACAAGATATTGTTACAATATTTAACAACGTTGATTTAACTGGTGGCTTCTTCATGATGGTTAAGACACTTCCCCCTAGTTCTCGAACAAGTCAGGAGGACAGTCGCGGAGGCGAATTGTCCGTGATTGAGGTAGTAACAGAACAAAGTACACAGACCGTAGTAATCAAATCGGCGCAGGCTTCTCAACAGCCAAGGCACAGAGTGAGGAAGGGATCTGAACCGGAGTCAGTGCTGTATGATCCTGTGGAAATAGCAGCACAGTATAGTGGGCGATTCCTGCAAGTTGTCCGGCGGATTCTGACAGTTTTAAAACCAATTCTTGCCTTTGTCTTTGGGTTATGGTGGGATAAGCAATGGAGAATTTTGGTTAAAAATGAACGTCGTCGCGCTGTTCAACTCAGAGAGTTATTAACAAAGTTAGGACCGGCTTACATTAAAATTGGTCAAGCTTTATCCACTAGACCGGATTTAGTCCCACCAATTTACTTAGAAGAATTAACTAGACTCCAAGATCAATTACCAGCTTTTCCTAATGAAATAGCTTACCAATTTATTAAGGAAGAATTGGGAGCAACACCGTCAGAAATTTATGCAGAATTGTCGTCACAACCGATTGCAGCGGCTTCCTTGGGACAAGTATATAAAGGCAGATTGAAAACTGGGGAAGAAGTAGCGATTAAAGTCCAGCGTCCAGATTTGCGGGAACGAATTACGATAGATCTGTATATTTTACGGAAACTGGCTGCTTGGGTACAGCGGAATGTCAAGCGGGTCCGTAGTGATTTAGTCGGAATTTTGGATGAGTTAGGCGATCGCATTTTTGAAGAAATGGACTATATTCATGAAGGCGAAAATGCAGAACGCTTTTTTGAATTATATGGTCACATGAAGGATATTTATGTACCAAAAATTTACTGGGAATACACCAACCGTCGCGTTTTAACGATGGAGTGGATTAACGGCATCAAATTAACTCAACCCGAAAAAATCGCCGCTTTAGGAATCAATGCCCGGTATTTAATTGAAGTTGGAGTCCAATGTTCTTTGCGTCAATTATTAGAACATGGATTTTTCCACGCTGACCCCCACCCAGGTAACTTGTTAGCAACAATGGATGGTAAACTAGCTTATCTCGATTTTGGCATGATGAGCGAAGTGAAACCAGCCCAACGTTATGGTTTAATTGAAGCAATTGTCCACGTCGTTAATCGAGAATTTGATAGTTTAGCAAAAGACTATGTAAAGTTAGAATTTCTCACTCCTGAAACAGACCTAACTCCCATTATTCCTGCTTTTGCCAAGGTATTTGCTAACGCCCAAGGTGCAAGTGTCGCGGATTTGAATATTAAAAGCATCACCGATGATTTATCGGCTTTAATGTATGAATATCCTTTCCGTGTTCCCCCATATTACGCCTTAATTATTCGTTCGCTTGTGACTTTGGAAGGAATTGCAATTTATATAGATCCCGATTTCAAAGTTCTCAGTGAAGCCTATCCTTATGTTGCTAAAAGGCTGTTAACAGATCCCGCAAACGAGTTAAGAACATCATTGCAAGAATTACTGTTTAAAGATGGGAAATTTCGCTGGAATCGTTTAGAAAACCTGTTAAAAAATGCCCGCAGTAACCAAGAATATGATCTGAACTTGGTCGTTAATCAAGGAGTAGAATTTCTTTCCTCCGACCGAGGTGCATTTATTCGTGATAGATTAGTTGATGAATTTTTCAACAGTATAGATGCTGTCAGTAAAAATGCCTTACACAACTTCACTTATGTTCTTCGAGAAAAGGTAGGAATTACCGCAGTTCATCAGATTCCTTCAGCCTCAGTTGAACAACAACAAACCTTAGAATATATTAAACGCATTGCGGGAATTTTACGAGACACTAAAGGCTTTGATGCCACAAAATTTGCTCCTCAATTAGCCCAAATCATTGTTAATCCAGGAGTCCAACTTTTAAGTCAACAAATTGCCACTCGCGTCACCCAGAAAGCCCTAACTCGCGTCATTCGGGAGTTATTAGCATCTGAATAATCTCCAAACTGTCTAAACTGTGATTTTTTTGATTTAGATGATTGAGATGATTAATTAATCAGAAAAATCAAATTAATCACACAAATCATAGCTTAGACAATCAAATATTTGTTCCTAAACTCTGAGCGTAAATCACCTCAATATTGCTACCAAAATCCAATTTATCCAAGGATTCTGTGAAAAACACAAAACCCTTATACGCCGTCACATACTTATATATTTTCGTAAAATAACCTTCACTGGTGACAATGACAAGCGGCTCTTCACCTTTGGCAAGAATATTCAAAAAAGCATCTAATTTTACACATACACCAGTACCCTGGTAAGTGAAAATACTCCCACCAATAGTAGCAGGTTGAGCAGCCGCGTCACCACTGTAATAGCTCATGAATGCGCTAACTTTTACTTATGTTATTGACCAGCTAATTTTAAACTTTCGTCTCCACTACCTGCTGTGAAGTTTGTAACGTTTGGGGTAAACTCCAATCGGGACGCAATTTAGCAGCGTGACGTAAATAAACGTGGCGAATGGGTGTAGAAGTTGGTAAATTAGCGTGAATGAGAAAGCGAATACAGCGTGGTAAACTTCCTTCAACGTGCATTTGTTGGACATCTAACATAGCTACACTATCCCACAAAGGACGACTGCGGGCGATCGCTGCTGGAAAAATAGCATCCAAATCCTTGGTCACAGAAAAAGTCACACTAATCATATCCTCCGGTTGGAGTTTATTTCTCTGCTCCAATTCATCTAATAATTCTGTTACTGAATCTCGAATTGCTTCGACACTATTTTCTGCAACAGTTGTTGCACCCCGAATTGCTCGCATTTGCCATTCCACTACCAAAATCCTCCTTTTGTCAGTTGTCAGTTGTAATAATTCTTCCCTGTTCCCTATTCCCTGTTCCCTGTTCCCTGTTCCCTGTTCCCTGTCCCCTGTTCCCTGTTCCCTGTTCCCTATGACTTTCTATGGACGATATAACCACATGGGTAAACCATTCGTAGACATTTCAAATTCTAGCCAATCAATTCCCCCACCAATAACCGATTTAGCTTGACGACTTCCTGGTAGAACACGACTCAACAATGGTTTCCGTTCTTCTAGCGTATAGCAAAGAGTTTTTTCAGGATCAAGTCCTACTAACTCCGCTGTCCATCGTCTTGCATCCTCTTCTGTTCCTAAGCGGTCTACAACACCTAATTCTAAGGCTTGCTGTCCGGTAAAAATTCGGCCGTCAGCGAAACTTCTGACCTTCTCTACGGTCAATGAACGAGCTTCAGCCACCGTTTCCACAAATTGTTGATAGCTGCAATCAATCAAGTCTTGCAGAATAGTTTGTTCCGGTTCTGTTAATTCCCGATCAAAAGCTAATATGTCTTTGTACGGTCCTGACTTAATGACCTGAAAGGAAACACCAATTTTTTCCAATAGCACCTCTAGATTATTCCCTCGCAGAATCACCCCAATACTGCCTGTAATCGTGCCTGGATTCGCCATGATATGTTCTGCCCCCATACCAATATAAACGCCTCCAGAAGCGGAAATATTCCCAAAACTAGCAACAATCTTGATCTTTTTGGCTAACCTCTTCAGGGCGCTGTAGATTTCTTGAGAATCACCCACTGTTCCCCCAGGACTATCAATGCGTAGCAGTAGGGCGGAAAATTTACCTTCCTCTACGGTTTTCAATGCTTCTAGAACGTGCTTACGAGTTGCACCAGCGATCGCACCGCTAACTTCAATCCGTGCAATTTGTTTCCGAAAGTTGGGCTTAAATGGCCAAATCATGGGCAATCAAATAACTTTTTAATCTTTTGAATATCTTTAATATAGAACGCCCAGTGTGAAGCTAACGGGTTTTGCCTATAATCCAATTGGGAAAAGTCCCAAAGACAAGGGGAGGAATTTTACTTCTCACCCCTGACTCGGTAACTCTTGCTATATCACCCCAATCATTATTAAAAATCTTAAGGAAATTTTTAGATTTTATATGTAGTTTTATTTGGTATTTTTAAGAAATAGGAGCCGAATATTGAAAAATATTAGCTTTCACCACAAATATACCCATCTCAAACTTACTGTGTTGTACCACTGCAATACACAAGAATTTGGGAAAATAACGACATTAGAAAATAGAAATTTCCAGCACAGAGTCAATAGCTTGTAGTAAACACAGAAATACTCAGCTATGGATCGCAATTATTAAGATTAGTTGTGGTTTGCTGCTGTGAATCCTCAACATGGCTTGAATGCTTTTGCAACATTCAAGAATCAGTGTGGAGAATTTGATAACGGTAATGAACATAGATATCAAACAGCGCCCCAACAAAGCCACAAGTTAAACCAATAGTCAATAGACCATTGAGGGAACTGCCACTGCCGAAAGTAGCGAGAAAATGCAGAATTTGGATAGAGACATCCGAAATTATCCCTTGTAGACCAGGGACATAGCGAAAAAGTGATAAAACCAACAACAAACCACCAACGAGGAAGACAGGTACAAAAAAACTAAAAATGGTGGTAAGCACTAAAGATCGGAAAAAATTACCAAATATAGTCATGAATCAAACCAGGATAGTGGGTAACTTGAGAGATAATCGAAAAATTATCTGCCAACTTCTACAATACTGGCGATCGCTCCCAAACATTCATTTCGTCAAGAATCTTAAGTTTTCATTAAATTGCACTGGTAATAGTTACCCCAAGTGTGTCGGGTATTTTTGAGATTTAAAACCTGTACAACCCTGAAAAAATCAGGACTTACATCTCAGTGTCCAGTTGACTAGAAGTAAAAACACTGTAAAAACTCGCTCAATTTTATGAGACTAGCCGTAAACTAAGTTAATAATTTGCATATTGTCTAGTGTTAATTCTATCCCCCACCACCAGTGACCAATGGCCAAATCCAGTTTAGGAACATGGAGTCAGCGCTTGCTGGCTGCGACCTTTTTAGGTGGACAAGTCATAGTTCACCTCCTTCAAGGTAAAATTCACCGTCGTAACACCTTAGAACAGTTGGCAATAGTAGGACCAGACTCCTTCTTCATTGCCCTATTAACAGCCATATTCGTGGGCGCAGTATTCACAATTCAGGTAGCACGGGAATTCATCAACTTCGGGGCAGGAAACCTCGTTGGGGGCGTATTAGCAGTAGCATTAACCAGAGAACTTAGCCCCGTATTGACAGCAGTAGTTTTAGCCGGACGGGTGGGTTCAGCTTTCGCAGCAGAAATCGGCACAATGAAAGTTACAGAACAAATAGATGCTCTGTTAATGTTAAAAACAGATCCCATTGATTATCTAGTTATTCCCCGACTTCTGGCTTGCTTCATCATGCTGCCTGTCTTAACTTTGCTATCCTTAATCACAGGAATGTCTGGAGGATTGCTTATAGCCACCCGCATTTACAACCTGTCCGATACAGTATTTCTAGACTCAGCCCGCGACTTTCTTGACATTTGGGATATTGGTAGCGCCATGATTAAAGCCTGTTGCTTTGGTGTATTAATCGCCATTATCGGCTGTAGCTGGGGCTTAACTACCACAGGCGGGGCTAAAGGCGTGGGACAATCAACTACAACTGCTGTTGTCACTGCCCTATTAGTTATATTTATTAGCAACTTCTTTTTATCTTGGGTCATGTTCCAAGGTCCCGGTAGTGGATTATCACCAAGACAGTGATTTAGAGGCAAGAGGCAAGAGGCAAGAGGCAAGAG